>JBBQBR010000349.1:0-3842 GCA_038317875.1 Lysobacterales bacterium | reverse complement strand
GTTTAAATCGCCCATTGGGCAATGCAAACGGCGTGCTACAACTTTACGACAGCATTGGCGGCTTTGCGAAGCTGTCGGGCTTTAGTGAAGACATCCGTTATGGTCAAGCCAATGCCTTGGGCCGACTTATTTATTACCGCCGCTTTGCCAGCGCCGACAAATTGTTTGATTCGCCAGTCTATATCGGCGCAACACTTGAGCGCGGCAACGCATGGCTAGCAGCCTCCGATGCCTGCGTCTGTGATTTGCTTACCGCCGGCAGCGTGTTTTTCGGTGCCGACACGTTTTTTGGGCCTATGTATTTGGGCTATGGCCGAGCAAGTTCAGGGGATGACGCCGTTTATTTGAGTTTTGGCAGTTTGGCGTTTGGCAGACAGCGGTAGGGCAGTAGGTTTAATCCGATCGGCTGCCGCCCTGATGTGGTCCGCGAGGTGCTGGCCGCATGAACGCATTTGTGCAAACGCCGACTCACAAAACGCGACAGTCATAAATATGCTGCGTGTCAACAACGATCTAACAGCGGTTCGCAATCGTTTTAATCACGCATCACGCAAAATCAACGCCTGACGCCACGCCTGCGCGGCACCAAGGTGGTCGCCGTTTGCTAGCAATAGCTCACCTTGCTCGCGAAACCCGGCTAAGGAGGGCGCTAAGGCTAGGCTTCTTGTTAGATACTGTGTGGCTTTTGCTGACAATGCCTGCTTGCGGCTCAACTTTGCAGCCGCTAAAAGTGCGGCGGGTGATTCCGACGGCGCCGTTTTTTCCAGCGTTTTCTCGACAAATTTTAGCGCGACCAAGGCTTCGCTATCACTCAATTTATCCGTTAACTCAGCGTATTCCTGCCACAGCAGCTCACTTGGCGTGCGCTTCAATGCCGTCTGTAACATCGACTCAGCGTCCGTGTACATCCCTAGACGCGATGCACTTGCGACATACGCCGCTAAAACGTCCTGTTGTTCGCGCTCGGTTTCGCTCAATAGTTCCCAAACTTCACTAAGCGCTGTTGGCGTAGCGGCTTGTTGCAAACCTAAGCGCACCATCGCCGCCCAGTCGCTTGCCGCCGAATTGCTGACCCCGACGCTTGCCTGAGGAACACTGCGCCCGTATTTGCCCAATTTACTCAACACATTGAGCGCTTCACGCGCGCGGCCGCGTGCACTCAGTTGCCGCGCAAGAATCTCCGCTGGCAAGGGGTGTTCTGCGCTTTCGCTCAGGCTAGCAAGGCGTTCAAGTTGCGACAAATCCCCGCTTTCAAGCCGCAGCTGAATCGCCAATACTTCCGCCGCAGTTTGCACTTCTGGATAACGCTGCGCGCGTTCCGCAAGTGCCAATGCGTCGGTTCGATCCCCCAGCTGCGCGGCGGCATTTGCGGCATTCAATAGCGCCAGCGGCGCATTCTCTGCAATCGCACTAGCGGCCACCAAACGTCTTCTGGCCTTGGCATAACGTCCGCCAGCCAAATCTTCAAGCCCTTGGTGAAACTGCAGCTGCAAGCCTTTTCGCCTGCGCGCCAACAGCTGCTTGGGCATGCTCCAAAGTAGCCAATATCCCAACAGTACCGTTGCAACCAACAGTGCCGCCAGCACCAACGCCAACACCAGCGTCGTATCAATTTGCCAACCCCATGCTCGCACGCTTAGACGCCCAGCATCGCGCGCAAGCAACCAACCAACAAATGCTAATGGCACGGTCAAAGCCAAAACCAACAGCCATTTAAGCACCGCCATCATTGCGGTGGAATCGCTATTGTGTCACTGGTTGGCGTGCCAATTTCGCTCGCTACCGGCGCGGCCTTTGATACGTCCACTTCAGCTGACTGTTGACGTTCACCCGTTGCTTCGCTTTCGCTTATCAGTGCGCTTTCGCTTGTCAATGCGCTTTCGCTTGTCAGTGCGCTTTCACTCCGTGCTGCGCTAGCATTAGCCGCCGCACCTTCATTAGACATCTCTGACGCACTGGGCGCATCTCGAATGTCAATCGGCAAATCGGTCGGCAAATTTGGGCTCGCGGGGCCCTCACGCAATCGTCGCAGTGCACGCAAAGTCGCACCTAGCTTGGGCGGATCAGGTGCAAGTGCGGTTTTCGCAAGCGCGCGCAGGCGGCTTAAAAAATTCTCGACTACGATGTCGTCCGGCAATAAACCACGTTCGGCCATCGTAACAGCGGTTTCCAAGGCATTTTGCCAAGCTTGCGGTTGCTGACGCTCTAAGGCCAGCTGCGCGCGCTCGAATTCCAGGATTAAACCCTCACGCACCGCCCACGGCGATCGGCCCAGCACGGGCATTGCTTCGCCCTCACGTCGAACCACTAAATATCGATCCAGTGCTAATAGAAGCCGACTACGGGTCGCGTTCGGCGCCTCTGTTAAAATGGACAGGTTTGGCAACTCTTGAATCAGTCCACGCAACCGTCCGCTCAGTGCGGGCACATCATTAACGGGCGCAGCGCGAACAACATCAAGTTCAATAGAAAGAATTTGACGGACACTGGCCAATCCCGGATCACTAATGCCGGCCAATAAATTATCCGCAAGCTCAAGCGCGCGGACAGCGCTTTGCGGGTCGCTAAACAAATCCAATCGAGTTTCCGCAAGGCTCAATAAATATTGCGCTTCATCGAGCTTAAAACTTTCCGCACTCGGTGCCGCGTCACGCCGCAAACCGGCGACGGTATCCTCAAGCAAATCCATGCGTTGACTGAGCGCCAAAGCCTGCTCACGTAACACCCGATTAATCTGCTGCGCGTCATTCAAGCGCGCCTCCATAGCAGATGCATCAAAGTTATCCGCACGCGGCGCATTCACTGGCAAAGACACGGGCGTGCTTTGCGGTCCCGATTCACGCGTGAAAAGCCACGCCAGGGTCGCACCCAGTAATAACAAAGCGCCAAACGCATAAAGTAGAGTTTTGGCACGCCCAGCTTTTGCAGCGCTCGGTTTCGACTCACTCGGCTTCGACTCACTCGGCTTCGGAATGCTGGCGTTCACCGCATTTTCTGTATTCAATTCATTCATAAGTACAAGGCTAACACCGGACTTAGTAAAATCTCGCTTTAAAAGATCCAATAACGCAAAAATTGCTGCTCATATTATGACCCGATAGATTTGATTTACCTCAAAGCAAACCCATTTGAGCAGCAATCGCCTCCTCGCTGGAGCCTTCACAGACGATTGCGATACAGCCCAAGACGCGCGCCGCTGCTGCAACCCGCTCGCTGGGGGTTAAAACGCGCAAAGTTTGCCCGGCGCGAACCGCAAGCAAGGTGCCTAAAAAAGCAACACTGCCCACATAGGCAATTTCAGCCACGCGACATCGTGCTATTTGCATTTGCGTCAATTCACAGGGGACACGACGATAAACAGGTACGACCAGAACGCGCGCGCCGCGCTGTGTCAATGTGTTAGCCAACAGTTCTAGTCCATCTGGGGCGGCATAAATCGCAGCGACAACGCCATGCAAGTGCTGCAAATCAGCGGTATCCAACAATGCTTGGGCACCCTCGCCCACCGCTGGCACCAGCACGTTTGACACATTCAATGCCGCCGCAGTGCTGACGCCAACCGCCGCGAACCGCCCTGACCACGTTGCGATTTCGGGCCGAATTGAATACGCCGCCCGCACCGCCTGCGGGCTAACAAAGATATGCCAGTCGGCGTAACGCGCTTCATCCAGTAGCGCACAAAGTACCTCGCTCAACGGCTCTGGCTGTGCTTGCACAAGCGCACAATGAAACAACTGCAGGCCATTTGCGGCAACGACTGATTGCAAGGCTGCACTGGCTGGTGCGGTTCTGGCCAATAAAAATAGCGGCTGACATACGTCAGACGACTGCGTGGAAATGCT
>JBBQBR010000348.1:0-3846 GCA_038317875.1 Lysobacterales bacterium | reverse complement strand
ATACTGATCCCAACTGCCGCGTACGGTAATTTGATCCAGCGTTCGCGCAGCGCCGCCACGGTCTGTATCAGCGGCATCGGTGTTAGCAGCTGCGCCTGGATTTGCGTGCGCAGCACTGGTGGAAAGTGCTAAAAAAATGCTGAGCGCCAAGGTTGTTCGTGGAATTGTATTGGAAAACATAAATCGGCCTGACAAGTTTGAGGCCAAACTGTAATGCAAATGCGAACTATTCGCAATACGGAAAAATAGGTATCTTATTGATGCGGCCAGAATAAGGTTGAAATTTCCCAGTGAGATCCGTTCGCGCCTTTAGCCTGTCGAAGGGCAGAGAAGTACGATTCCTAACGAAGCCATCCATTACAAACATTGCGGCTGCATGCTTCGACGGGCTCAGCACGGACGGGTTTCGTTCAGCGCGATGCGAGGATTAGAGCGGATCTTGAAACTTGTCTTCATCCATAATTCGAAAATATCACTTTGAATCGAATCCCTAATCGCACACGGATGCGGCTAAAAGTGACGCTATAAGTGTCCCATGCCTTCCGGACTGCCGCCTGGCCCCACGCGCATCAGTTTTAAGGTATTGGTGCCGCCCAGTTTGCCGGTGTGATCGCCCGTGGTGATCACCACGCGATCACCAACATTCAAGCGCCCTTGGGCGAATAACGCTTCGACCGCCAAGCGCACCGCGTTATTTGGATCGGTACCCTGTGGGTCAAACGCGACCGGGTAAACATCCCGATACAGCATCATGCGGCGGCGCGAATCGGCTTGCCTACACATGGCATAAATCGGGATAGACGAGCGATAGCGCGACAGCCACTGCGCTGTCGCGCCGGATTCGGTCAGCGCGATAATGGCGCGCACCCCAATCCGATTTGCCAGAAGCATTGCCGACATCGCGATCGCTTGATCGGAACGATCAATTTGCTGCGCGTCCAGCGAATGTTCGCGCGAATCAATTTTATTGCGCTCGGCGGCGATACAGATATCGCGCATCGCTAGCACTGCCTTTTCCGGGTGTTTACCGCCCGCCGTTTCCTGGCTGAGCATCACCGCGTCCGAACCATCGAGCACCGCATTCGCCACGTCTAAAACTTCCGCGCGTGTCGGAATCGGCGAATCCACCATCGACTGCAACATTTGCGTCGCGGTGATCACCACTTTGTTGCGCGCTAAGGTTTCGCGAATAATGTGCTTTTGCAGGCCGGGCAATTCAGCGTAAGAAATTTCTACGCCCAAATCACCGCGCGCAACCAAAATAGCTTCGGATGCGTCAATGATTTCCGCCAAATTTTCGATCGCCTCGGCACGCTCGATTTTTGCAACTAGCGCAGCACTAGAACCCGCTGCGCGCAGCAAGGCGCGCGCCTCGTTCATGTCGGCGGCAGTCTTGGGGAAGCTGACTGCCAAGAAATCAGCGCCCATACGCGAAGCAAGTTCGATATCGGCGCGGTCTTTATCGGACAGCGCCGCAACACTCAGGCCGCCGCCGAGGCGGTTAATGCCTTTGCGATCACTCAAGGTGCCGTCAGTAAGTAACGTGCAGATGACGTCAGTGTCAGCAACCTCAACTACTTTCATCGCCACCAAACCGTCATCCAGCAGCAGCGTATCGCCGGCTTTGACGTCCAAACACAGCTCTAAATAGCTAACGCCCACCCGAGTTGCATCGCCCGGCAGCGCATCTTTACGGCATTCCAAAACAAAGCGTTGCCCAGCTTCCAGCACTACTGGGCCATTTGCAAAAGTACGAATGCGGATTTTTGGACCTTGTAAATCGGCCAAAACTGCGACTTCTATGCGTAACTTATGCGCCATTTCACGCACTTCTTCCGCGCGCCGAAGATGATCTTGTGCAACGCCATGCGACAAATTCAAGCGCGCCACGTTAACCCCCGCTTCGAGCAATTTTTGCAATACGCCAGGCTTATCTGTGGCAGGGCCCAAAGTGGCGATAATTTTGGTGCGGCGTTGTGAACTCATGGCGACTCCGTTTGATTTGAGTCGCTGATATTAAACTGAGACGCAAACATTGTTCGTTTATTTACGCCATGCACAATCGAATTGCGTTATCAGATCTGGCACTTGAACGATTGCGCATTCGCTAAACCAGCTAGTTGAAACAAGAAAAGCACAGTCCAAATTTGCCGGGTCGCTTTACCCGGTTTTACATGACCAGAATCTTGGGCGTAAATGCTAACGCTGGCATTTGTAGCTGCTTTGAGCTACAAATAAGGAAACTGAAAAGGATATAGACCATGGCTGCAACTGCATTTGTCCGAGCGCGGATTGATGAAACGCTAAAAAACGAAGCCGCAATCGTGTTGGCCGCTATGGGACTTACTGTCTCTGACGTCGTGCGTATTGCGTTGACGAAGATTGCGAAGGAAAAGGTTTTACCCTTCGATATGCGTGTACCCAATGCCCTGACGGTGAAAACGCTGGTCAAGAGCGAACGCGGGGAGGACGTGCAACACGCCGACGGCGCCGATGACCTATTCGCGCAGCTTGGCATCTGATGCGTCAACCCGACTACTCTGGCCAGTTCAAACGTGACGTCAAACAAGCGCAGAAACGTGGCAAGGATACGGCTGAGCTCAAAACCTTGTTGGGCTTGCTGATCGATGGGAAACCGCTACCCGAGGCTTATCTGGACCACCCGTTAAAAGGCGAATGGCGTGGCTTTCGTGATGCGCACATTGAACCGGATTGGTTGCTAATTTATAAAATTATCGGGGACGTCGTTAGGTTTGAGCGAACCGGACGGCATATTGACCTGTTTGATGCGTGATCACGAACGCCGATCAGGAACGGCATTACAGCCTGGCGCTCCACCCGCGCCATCCTCGGCCGGCCTAGCTGTATAGCACCGTAAACTTGGCTTTGGCTTTGCCTCTATCGGCGCTATCCTCCACCCCCAACAATTTGTCCAACGAGCGCTTGTGCACCCGGTTATCTTCACAAAAAACTTTGCTGAGCGCTTTCGCGGCTATTTGCCGGTTGTCGTCGATGTTGAAACAGGCGGCTTTGATTCTGCGCGTGACGCGGTGCTTGAAATCGCGGCGGTGCCCGTCGGCTTTGATAAACAAGGCATGTTGACGCCCGGTGTGGCCGTTAGCACCCACGTTTCGCCGTTTCCAGGCGCGAATATTGACCCGCAAAGTCTCGAAATTACCGGCATCGACGTCGATAACCCGCTGCGCGGTGCTTTGGAAGAACGCGAGGCTTTGGAGCACATCTTCAAGCCGATCCGGGTGGCGATGAAGGCTACGGGCTGCAAACGTGCGATTTTGGTGGGCCATAACGCGCATTTTGATTTAGGTTTTCTCAACGCAGCACTTCGGCGCACCGGCAATAAGCGCAGCCCCTTTCACCCTTTTAGCGTGTTTGATACCGTGACGTTGGCCGGGTTGTGCTATGGGCAAACGGTGCTGGCAAAATCCATGGGTGCAGCAGGTTTGGCTTGGAACCAAGCCGAGGCGCACTCGGCACTTTATGATGCGCAGCGCACGGCGGAACTTTTTTGCCTGACCGTGAATCGCTTGCGTGGCTACACGCCGCGCGATGTTGCGGCCCCGGTTCTTGGCGCGCAGTATGACTGTGCTTATGACTCTGCTGAGGAACAAGCGGATGCCGATGCCGAAGGCGAAGTCTGCAGCAATGATGCGAGCTAAATATGCCGATTTATGAGTACATCGCCCTTGAACCCTGCGCTGGCACACCTGTGTGTTCCGGGCAACTGGAAGTATTTGCGCGCATGAGCGATGCCGATTTAAGCCACTGCCCCGTGTGTGGCGTGCCGATTCAGCGCGTGCTTTCCGCCTCGCAAATGGCGGTCTCAAG
>JBBQBR010000347.1:0-3854 GCA_038317875.1 Lysobacterales bacterium | reverse complement strand
ATGCCGCCTGCACTTCCCAATCCAAAATGGTGTGTTCATGTGATTTTCCGCCGGATGTGAAGCTGTACTTAAATGCAAATTCCGACTTCTCCAATGGCGTGAGTGGCTTTTCAAGAAGTGACTGTTGCTGCATGAACTCGCGGTCTTCCTCATTTGCTTCGGCAATTGGTATCACGATAAATTTCACGCTGCCGATATCTGGCTTGACTATGCCTAAGCTTTGTTTTGTCAGCTTTTGTGCTTCCTCAAGCGCTGTCAAAGAACCGACAATATGATCTTGCCAGAGCCTGATTCTCGCGAAATCACTTATCGACTTGGTTTCAACCAAGCGAATTGAGGTTTCCTCAATGTGGTAGCTTTCAGGTCGAACATCCCCCGAGGTTTGATAGCCTTTACATTCAATCAAATCAAACCGTTCAAATCGTTGCTCAGACATTAATCGACGGAACCGAATCGGATATAGGCGCAGCATCCGTTTTCCGTCTTCGGTTACTGCTGCCACGCACACCGTTTCTTCTAGCTTTTTACTAGGCTGCGGATAGGCTTTGACCAAAATGCGTGCGCGTAGTGTTGTGAGAGCTGGCATGTAAAGGCACCTGTAAATGCTGAACGGTCGTATCGGTTCTTTTAGCTAAGTGGCTAGCGACAATTTTGCGATGACATTCGCGCCAATTGCGCTCAAAGCACATCAGGGCAACCGCGCCTTCAAGTTCAGCCGTTATCGAGTCGAGCAGCGCCGTTTTGGTTTGAAGGTAGGCTTCAAACTGAGTTTCGAAACTAAAAAAATTGCCGTCTTCCCGCAACTTATTACGTATTATTTTCGGCGACCCCAGATCGCGCTCGTGACGGTAATCGATACCTGCCGTTCCTAACGCCAGCCGCAGCGCAGTTTTTGAAAAGCCCTTACGCCGCGAGATTGGTAACTCGCGTACATCAAGTAACAGGTTGACTCCCGCAGACACGAGCGTGGCTAGAAATCCTTCTAAAGTCACCGATTCATAGCCGATTGTGAAAAGTCGAGTCATTGTATTGCCTTAAAAATTATCAGGCCTAATCATACCGAAGGCTTGAACCTAAATCGGGTTTTCCCTTCAACGCCCAAGCTAAACATTATTTCGTCAGCTAAAGAGCATCGCCATCATGCCTAACTTACCAATTCACGATGTTTCCGATAGCAAGTCCGATTTGCTCAAAGCCGACGCCACACCCACCCTAATCGCACCACCAAAAATCAAATTAGGCGATGCCCTAAAAGCAATCGGGCAAAGCGTGCAGGGCTTTGAGATCGAACTCACACGCGATAAAACGCCTACCGACGTGGCGAACTTCGAATCGCGTTAGACCCTCACCGTAAAACCGAATTCGCCTCCGCCGAACTCGCGCGCCAACTCGGCCAAAGGCTAACAAGTGCGCCAGTGACCAGCATCGTCGCGATCGCCAGCGCAAAACTGGTCGCATCCAAGGCTTGCGTTTCAAATAGAAATCGGCTCGCTAACACGCCGCCCGCGCCGGCCAGCACTGCGCCCGCGCCGCAGCCTAAAAGCACCAGCAGCAGCGATTGGCGCAGCTGCATGGCAAAGATGCCGGACTTCGCCGCACCCAGCGCAATGCGCAAACCGAATTCGCGTTGGCGTAGGCTGACCAAAAAATGCATCAGCGCAAATAGGCCGACGGCGCTCAAAAATAGTGCGGACAGGGCCAGTGCGCCAAATAGTGCTGCGGCTAGTTTCGGCTGCATCAAGGTGGCGTCGCGGGCTTGGGTGTACCACTGCACGTGGCCGATATTCACGCTCGGCAGGCGCTGCTGCATGCGATTGACCCAGGCGCTTTTTGCGGCCGAGTTACCGGGCTCAAGTTTCGCGATCAATCTCAGCTGGCGCATGGGGAATTGCCGCACCGGCACATACATTTCTGGCTCCGGCTTTGCGGCTAGATTGCGGTGCGCTACATTGCCGAGCACGCCGACGATGGTTTTTGCCGCATCGCCGCCCCAACCCAATTGCACGCTTTGGCCCAGCGCTTGCGCAGGCGTTCGGCCGTTAAAATAGCGCGCCACGAACGCTTGGTTGACCAGCATTACCGGTGCGGATTTGGCGCTATCACCCAGCCGGAAATCCCGCCCTGAAACCAGCGAAATTGCCAGCGTGCGGGCATAATCCACGTCAATAAAGCGCAGCCTTGCCTCCGGTTTTTCACCGCGTGCGGCGGGTTGGCTGAGCAGATCAAACTCGGTGCCATTGTCTTGATCGGTGAGCGGCAAGGACTGCGCGAAACTGACGCTCTTGCCGCCCGGCAAACTCAAGCTTTCCGCGCGCAGGGCGTCGAGCGCATTGTAGACATTGGCGTCTTCAGGGAATGCGCCTTTGGGTAGGCTGATTTGCGCCATCAGCACTGATTGCGTCTGAAACCCAGGCTTGACGTCGAGCAAGCGGCGCAAACTTTGCAGCATGAGCAGTGCGCCGATCAATAAACAGGTGCTGAGCGCGATCTGTAGGCTAACTAACAATTTACGCTGGCGATTTTGTGCGATGGAGCTGGTGCTTGAGCGCGAATGCGCTTGCGCCGCTTGCGCCAAATTAATCGTGGACAGAAAGCGCGCCGGAATGATTGCGCTCAAGATCGCGGCGACCAGGCCGGATGTTGCAGCGAAGCAAATAACCCGCCAATCCATGCTCAAGCTGGCTAAATTGCTAAGTTGGCTTTGCAACATCGGTGCGATTGCACTCAACAATAGTTTGGCTGTCAGCAGGCCCAGCAGCACGCCGGCACCTGCCAGCAGCGTGCATTCGATCAGCAAACCCAAGGCGATTAATGTGCGCGAGGCACCAAAAATTTCGCGGCTAGCGATGCTGGCGGAGCGCGCCAATACCCTCGCGCTCAATAGCCCGGCCAAATTCGCGCAAGCAATCAGCAGCAGCATCAAGGTCGCGCAAAAAATAACGCCATACATTTGACTCTGATCGCCGTTTAGATAGCTTCTTAACGGCCGCAAATAGCCCTGTTTGCCGCGATTAGCATCTGGATATTGCTCGGCTAAACGCGCACTCAGTTGCGCTAAGGCAGCGCTTGCTTGCGCTGGACTAACGCCGTCGGCCAAACGTGCGTACGCGATTGCCAGCGCACCGTAGCCTCGGCTAGCGTTGGCGCTGCCTGCGCTATTTGGATTTCCGCTTGCAGCGCGCGAAAGCCACACATCGACTGCGCGTTTGCTGTCGCCCAAAGTGCGATCCGGCATGACACCAACAATCTGAAACGGGCGCTCGTCAATGGTGATGGTTTTTTCCAACACCGAATCGCTGTGTGCGTAATGATTGCGCCAAACACTTTCGCTAATCATGGCGGCTTTCAAGCCATTGCTGCCCGCAGCGACTTCTTCCGCGACGGTAAAATCACGACCGATCAGAGGTGCGATGCCCAGCGTTGCCGATAAACCGCTGGTGACTTCAGCGGTACTGAGTTGGGTTGTGCCCTCGGCCATTAGCATCGGCAGTTCATCGCTTTGGATCAGCACCGCCGAGGCGAACACCGGTAGTTTGCGCCAATCCACAAAATTCAAATACGACAGGCCGCGCGCGCCGGTGTTGGTTTGATTATTCGATGGTGCACCGGCTGCGGAATCAACTTCATTCATCGCAAAAATACGCGATTCCTCGGTTACACCCAGCGGCTGAAAAAACGCCGCGTTTAAGACCGTAAACAAGGCGGTATTCGCGGCGATGCCTAGGCCCAGAGTCAGCACCGCCAGCAAAGTAAACGCGGGGCTGCGCAATAAGCCGCGCAGCGCCTGTTTGAACTCAGTTTGTATCGCCCAAAGTGCTTGCATCACTTGCGCCCTAAGAATTTTTTACTAAGAG
>JBBQBR010000346.1:0-3855 GCA_038317875.1 Lysobacterales bacterium | reverse complement strand
GGCACTGTCGGCCCGATCATCGCAATTCCGATGCAAATCACGGGCGTAAACACTGCTTCGGCACCGCAGGTAGTCAATAGTGTTCTGAATCTGTCGCACGCCTTTTTCTTTTCAGATCAGGGGTCTGCGCCGAACTGGGTGCTCGCCAACGATGCGCTTGAATTCTTCTTTGTTCGCAATGTATTTGGATTTGGGATCGAATCACTCAGTTTTGATTTACAGTGCTTAGCGTGTGACAACGCCGGCGTGCCAAGCAAAATTGTTGTTGAAGCGCTTGATAATGCGGGTGCTACGATTGTCCGGCTCGATCAGTTTGTCGAGCTCAATTCAACGCCAAAATTCTTTGGCGTACGATTTGTGGGCGTAAACTCGAACCGTATTCGAGTTACGCGAGATACTGCGCCACTCAGTTTCAGCAACTGGATGCTCGACGATGTGCGGTTCAGTTATGCAACGGGCCAGTTTGCGGATGGCTTTGAGTCGTCTACCAGATAACGAATGTTTTCCACAGCGAGAGCGCTACTGCCAATCTGCAAGTCGCAAATCAGAAACCCGTTCAAACTCGCCGGTGTTGTGCGTCACCAGCGTTAAGTCACGCGCAAGAGCTGCGCCTGCGATCAGTGCGTCTAAGGGGCCGATGGGCGTGCCCGCCGCCGCTAAGATGGCGCGCACCTCACCTGCTGATATTGCGTCTTGCTCATCAAGAGGCAAAACTTCCAGTCTTAATGCCTCGATGCGCGCCAAATTATCAGCACGACGCTGGCTTTTGCACGCGCCATAGTAAAGTTCGTGCAGGGTGATCGAGGTCATACAGATATCGGTCGGCGCATGCTGCTTGAGTTTTGCAATAAAGCGCTGGTCGCCCTTCATCAAAGCAATGACGGCATTGGTATCGAGCACATATTTTTCGCCACTCATATATTTCGCCACTCATATATTTCGCCACTCATTGGTTTTGCGACGCGCGCCCGAGTCATTTGAACAGCGCGTCTAGCTCGGGGCGCGCTTGCTGGTCAGCTCGCTTCGGCGCGCCCGGTGCCGCGCTTTGCTCATGCACTGCAGATTCAAAATCGGCGTCAAGTGGCCCTGCAAAAGCATCCAGCCACTGCCAATCATTGGCGATAGGTTCTAAGATGATGCCGGTTCCATCTCGCCGGATGCGCACTTCATCAGCGTCGAAGCGAAACGCTTTTGGCAAGCGTATCGCCTGCGAACGACCCGTCCAAAATACTTTTGCAGTGTCCATAGCGGCCCTTAAAATTGATAGCTATCTTTGCAGTATATCATTTTAGACCTAAAACTTGTTGCCACCACGACTTGCGGCGATAAATCCCGGAAGATCCAAGCGATGCCGAGGATCATTGGTGGATCGAAGCGCAGCCCGGCAACTATATGGCGTTTTATCCGCAGTGGGACGGAGTACGACACTTAATCCTTAATTCCTCAGTTGACCGCGCTCCGGCACTCGGAAAGCTATAGCAGGTATCAGTTTTACGGTTTTTCAAATGTTACCCAATGGGTGAAGAGCGCTACAAGCCCGATAGCACATTTTTCGAATCGTCTAGCTTCGTT
Organism: Lysobacterales bacterium; assembly: GCA_038317875.1. Lineage (GTDB taxonomy): Bacteria > Pseudomonadota > Gammaproteobacteria > Xanthomonadales > SZUA-5 > JANNYA01. Next base: position 2,283 of record JBBQBR010000346.1, on the reverse strand, counting down.
GTTCCTCCTTGCAGAGAATGACTATGCCGCCTCGTCACGCCTCGCTATACGATCCGAAAAAAGCACTCTCGGGCCTGTCCAACTGAGGATTTAAGGTTAATACTTACTTCAGCGTGCTACGCAAGCTTACTCAAAGTCATCAAAGTAGAGTGATTCACTGGGGAACCCAAGCGAAATGAGGAACTCCCGCGCGGCGGTGCGGGCCTCACTTTGTTGTATTGCCGCACTGATCGTTGCTGCACCACCACAGCTTTGTTCGGCAATAGCGCAGCTGACGCTGCCAGTGGCAAATTGACAATGGCTGGCGCCGGGAATTTCGACAACGAATTTATTTGACGGCGACAAATTCAATGCGTCAAACATTGCCTGTCCATTTGTTGCGCGCGGCGTTACACAGTCACGGCTACCCAATAAAATGAACGTACTAGCCCGCACATTCGCCGCAGCTGCAATCGCTGATGGAGAAGTTTGCGCAGGCGCAAGTACAAAAAGCGCACGCGCGTTGCGATCACTGGCGGCGGCTAAAATCGCCGAACCGCCGCCCATGGAATGCCCGCCGTAAATGCGATCTGGGCCGGCAGCACCCGCAAAAAAAGGATCCGACTGCACTGCACGAGCAGAAAATTGCAGGTCAGCTGCAAAAGCACCGTGGTTCGGCGCTAACCCAGCTTCGGTTCCCGGCAAAACCATAATGTAGCCCTGCGAAGCCAAATTGCCAGCAAAATACTCATAGGCGCTATTACTGATCGTGAAGCCGTGACCAAAACTGAAAACCGGTGCCTGATAGGGGCAACCGGTCAGGGCCGGTGCGTCGACACCACCGGGTGGCATGGCTGGGTAGCGTAACAATACGCTGACTGGACGGTTCATTCGCGCCGCATCAACGTAATTGACTGCGCGGGTGCCCACCGCGTTTGGTAGTGCGCAGGAAACATCAGCTGCAGCTGCACTGAGCAGCAAAGTTAAAGCAGATAGCAACGGCATAGGAGTTGCGCTCGGGCGATTTTCAGCCGCCAGTATGGAGCATAGTCGATGCAACTTTCAGCAATTTAATATTGACTAGCCAGCTTTAGCTTTTATCCAGCTTTAGCTTTTTTCCAGCTTAGCTTTTATCCAGCTTAGCTTTTCCGCCTTTACTTGCCGTCTTCTTCGCTACTGCTCCAGCTTTTGGCCTAGCCTTCGCAGCCACCTTCCCAGCCACCTTCCCAACCGCCTTCACAGCCAAAACCCGACTCAAATACTGCCCGGTGTAGCTCGCTGGATTCTTCGCAACCTGCTCCGGCGTGCCGGTAGCAATCACTAACCCGCCGCGAAAACCGCCTTCTGGGCCCATATCGACGATCCAATCGGCGGTTTTGATGACGTCCAAATTGTGTTCGATCACCACCACCGTGTTGCCGCGTTCGGTCAATTCGTGCAGCACGTGCAGCAGTTGCTCGATATCGTGGAAATGCAGGCCGGTGGTGGGTTCGTCCAAGATGTAAAGCGTGCGCCCGGTATCGCGCTTGGATAGTTCGGTGGCTAACTTCACGCGCTGCGCTTCGCCGCCGGAAATCGTGGTGGCGCTTTGCCCGAGCGTGATGTAGCTCAAGCCCACATCCAGCAGTGTTTTGAGCTTGCGCGCCAAAAACGGCACGGGCTCGAATAGTTTGTAGGCATCTTCCACCGTCATGCCCAGCACTTCCGAGATATTTTTGCCTTTGTAGGTGATTTCCAACGTTTCGCGGTTGTAGCGTTTGCCTCGGCAGACATCGCAGGGCACATAGACATCGGGCAAAAAGTGCATCTCGACTTTGATTAAGCCGTCACCCTGACAGGCTTCGCAGCGTCCGCCTTTGACGTTAAAGCTGAAACGCCCGGCTTCATAGCCGCGCGATCTGGCTTCCGGCACGGCGCAAAATAAATCGCGAATCGGCGTGAATAAACCGGTGTAGGTGGCTGGGTTTGAGCGCGGCGTGCGGCCGATTGGGCCTTGGTCGATACTGACGACTTTATCGAACAGCTCCATGCCCTCGCAGGAAACGTGCGCCGCTGGGCGGTCACTGGAGCCGTTCAAATTGCGGCTGGCAAGCGCCATCAGCGTATCGTTAATTAAGGTACTTTTGCCCGATCCAGAAACACCCGTGACGCAGGTAAATACGCCGACCGGCACCGCCAAGTCGACGTTTTTCAAATTGTTGCCGGTCGCACCTTTCAGTTTGAGCCACGCGTTATCGGTGGGCTTGCGGCGCAATTTCGGCACTTCAATGCTGCGCCTGCCGGACAAATAATCTGCGGTCAGCG
>JBBQBR010000345.1:0-3856 GCA_038317875.1 Lysobacterales bacterium | reverse complement strand
GGGCGAAAGCGAGCAAAAGCTGAGGCCTTCAGACCTATTTAGCACACCCATTCCAAAACCCGAGCCTGGCATTGCACCTATGCCAGTCGCGGCAGTCGAAGAAACTTCACTGCAGGAGCAAGATCTGGAAACGGAGGTGTTAACGGTGCGTCGAAGTGATTTGAGTGTCCCAACTCAGCCCTCGAAAACACCCGTTCCAGAAGCGCAAAACGAACTCAACAATGAAATTGCGCAGCGTGAGATGGAGATGGCGAGCTTGCAGGCCGAAATTAGCCGCAATCGACAGGCTTATGCCAAACGGCCAAAACGAAAATTCATTTCTGCCAACACTAAGGAAGATGGCTACGCCCGATATATGCAGGCATGGGTTGCGAAAGTCGAGCGTGTGGGGAACATCAATTACCCTGATGAAGCACGAACCCGCAAACTTCAGGGTAGCTTGGTGTTAACGGTGGCGATCCGCCGCGATGGCTCGGTCGAAAAAGTCGAGATCATCCAATCTTCAGGTGAACCAATACTCGATGATGCGGCTCAACACATTATTGAAATAGCGGCGCCGTTTGACGTAACCCCAGAAGTCAATGGCGAACGTTTTGACGTCTTACACATTACCCGAACCTGGGTATTTCTTCCGGGCAACGTGCTGGAATCGCACTAAATCACGCTATTTTTTATTGCGCGCGATGACCTCGCGATATTTTTTGAGGTTGGCGTCAAATTGGGTTTTTGCCAAAACGCGCGCCGCAACTCGGGTGGCGATATACGCTTTTTGCGTTTCAATTTGCGCGCGTTCGTTGACAATCATCATCTTAATTTGTTCTGCAACTGGCTTGCCAGCGCGCTCGCTCTCTGCAGCGGTCGCAACCAATTTATTTAAGCCCTTTTGACGATTTTCAATATCGCTTTGGGTAGAGTTAATTTGTTGATCCAAAAGCTCGACATTTTGCTCATAATTACGTTCTAAATCTTGCTCAGACGCATACGAGTCGATCAAACGTTGGTCAGCCGCCGCCTGCTTTTCTTGCGCAATCTTCAACTGTTCTTGATTTTTTAGTTCAGCCGCCTTCGCAGCGGCGTTTTGCTGATTGGCTTGGGTGTTGGTCGGAATGCCCTGCGCGTTTAAAGTTTGGCTACCCAGGCCGGTGGCAGCGCCCGGTTGGCTGTTGCCATAATGGGTTACACCTTTTTCATCGACCCACTTCACAATTTTAGGCGCAGCGATGCTGGCTGTGGCGATGCCGATTGACAATGCGAAAAGCGCAAACTTTAACGGCTTCATTTTTTTGCGTGACTTCATAACGTTGGCTCCGTAGCAGACAAGTTTTGATTAAAATATTTTGCCGAGGCAAAACAACTTTTGATTAAAATATTTTGCCGAGGCAAAACAACTTTGTGGATGGAATGTTTTGCCAAGGCGAAACAAATTTGGATTGCACGCCCCGCGCGAGCAAAGCGAGAAACAAGGATCGACCGCTATGCTAACCGTTGATACTGAAGCGGCGTCAAACGAAACCATTGGATCGTTAGTTTGCGCCAAACAGGGTTCGGTAAGCCACAAGTGCGTCACGATTGTTCACTAAACTGCGATCGGTTTCGACGTAGCGAAGCAAATCGTCCAAGCTAGCAACGGCAAGAACAGGAATTTGAAACTGCACCGCGACCTCCCCTGCAGCCGAAAGGCTGCTCGCTGCGTCGCTACCACGCTCGGCCCGATCAAGCGCAATCAACACTGCGGCTGGTATTGCGCCTGCGGCACGAATGATTTGCACCGATTCACGCACGGAGGTACCTGCGGAAATAACGTCGTCAACTATCACCACACGCCCCGATAATTTGGCCCCGACGAGTAAACCACCTTCACCGTGATCCTTCGCCTCTTTGCGGTTATAGCAAAAGCCAACATCCAGGGAATGGCGCAGGTAGAGTTGCTCAGCGGCTGCCGCCGAAAGTGCAATGCCTTTGTATGCCGGGCCGAACAACATATCGAACTGAATACCACTTTCAATTAGACGATCCGCGTACGCGCTTGAGAGTGCGGCAAGCGTTTTGCCAGTGCAAAACATTCCGGCATTAAAGAAATACGGACTAATCCTGCCGCTTTTGAGAGTGAACACACCAAATTTGAGCGCCCCGGCTGCACTCGCGGCTGCAAGAAACTCTTGTTGAATCTGCGTTAGCGATCTGTCCACAGATTGGACTCCTCAAAATTTTAGGACTAACAAAAGAAGGCTGTCATTCCCGCAAGTTTTAAGCGGGAATCCAGTTTTTTCGAAGTTCCTTAAAAAGACTTCGTTTCGCTTCACAAAACTACCCGCTCCGCAGGTAGCTAAGCTCAATAACTGGATCCCCGACAAAAACCCTCAGCGATGACGTGTGGGTCGGGTTACAAACTCTATGCGATTGGGCGTTATTGCTACCAGCCCATGTAATGTCCGCCGTTGATTGATAAATTGGCGCCGGTAATCCACGCCGCCTGCTCATCCACCAAAAAGCCGACCGCATAAGCGATTTCATCTGGGCGGCCAAGGCGTCCGGTTGGGATTTGCGCCTCAATTTTGGCCCGCACTTCTTCGGGCACCGCCATCACCATTTCTGTGGCCACATAACCGGGTGATACGGTGTTTACGGTGATGCCAAACTTGGCGTTTTCTTGCGCCAGTGAGATGGTAAATCCGTGCATGCCTGCTTTAGATGCGGCGTAATTGGCCTGACCGTATTGGCCTTTTTGACCGTTGATCGAAGCGATCTGGATGATGCGGCCCCACTTGCGCGTACGCATTGAATCAATCAGCGGCCTAGTGACGTTGAAGCACGAGTTCAAATTCGTATTGATCACTTCTTGCCACTGCAAGGCACTCATACGATGGAAAGTCGAATCGCGCGTAATTCCGGCATTGTTGATCAGAATATCAACCGGCCCTAGCTCCTTTTCGACCTGACGCACCATCGCTTCGGCTTGATCCACATAAGCAACGTCACCGTGTGCAATTGCGAAATCAAATCCAAGCACCTTTTGCTGCGCTTGCCATTCCTGCGCGCGTGCCAAATCACGATAGTTGGTGGCAACTTTGTGGCCTAACTGCGCCATTTTTTGGCAAAGCGCGGTGCCAATGCCACCTGTTCCACCGGTGACCAGTGCTACTTTTTGCTTGCTCATAAACTTATCCCTTGAAGAATATTACTTAGTAAATATAAAAATACAGACACAAGTCGAAAACTGGCGGCGCTGCGCGTACGTCATCCAAGCTGCTCAGACCGCTCGGGGAGTGTAACGATGCGTTGCAGATTTTGCGCATCCAGAAGAGCGAAAACTCTAAAACATTAAGCGTTTTGCTATGCGAAGAGGGCAAATGGCTCTGATGCACGATCAACCGCGCGGAGCATCTTCCGTGCCAGCATCCTGCAGCAACGCCCGCACTAGACGTTGTACTGCAGTTGCCACAATTTGGGCGTCGAAATCTGGCTCACGCACCGCGCGGATCGCTAGGCCCTCGATAAAGCATTGCAGAATCAGCAACCGTTCGCTGAGATCACGCTCAGCCTGGGCAGTGTCCGGGGCTGTAGCGTGCTGCTCAACCCAGTTTTGAAACAAACGGGAACTGGTGCGATCGGCGCGCGCAAGCGCTTTTGCGATCTGCGGGTCGCGGGTTGCCTCGGCGCTCATTTCTAGGAAAAGTGCTGCGTTCATTACAGTGTCATCGCCGCGCTGCCAGGCGCGAAACAGCTCGCAGATGCGCTGACTAAGATCCGGTGCGGACTTCAACGTCGCAATGCTGGCCTGCTTGTCGACGAGCTGGCGTTCAATGATCGCTAAAATGATCGCGCTCTTGCTTTCAAAGTAGCGATAGATCAGGCC
>JBBQBR010000344.1:0-3867 GCA_038317875.1 Lysobacterales bacterium | reverse complement strand
TTAATATTTTGTTGTTACCGGGTGTGAACTGAGCGCCCGGTATTCTTTTTCCGTAAAATATAGTCTGGATTTATCACTCAACTACAATAAGCACGCTTTCATAACCGCATGAAAGTCAGGCTTGGATACTTCCGTGCTAATTTGTAGATCCGTTTTTCGATGATCTAGCATCGTCGCACCGCGCGCTGCGCCCTGCATTACAACCTCTACGCCATAGCGTTTGAAGCGGCAACGTTCTGGATGAATAGCAACGTAAGCTGCAAGCGGATCGGCCCAAGTCCATGCCGAGTTATATAGGGTGACGTCCGCTACAGATAAGTGAAATGCGAGCGTTTTCCGCGATATTGCATGCATAAGCTGCGCGTTTGCCGAGCTTGAAGCTAGCCAGCTTTCCGTTTCTGCAATGCTGGGTGCGTGATTAAGCGTTGCTTCCCAATCCACTAACTCGGCATTCGGCCAACCGGTTAATACCGACTGCGCCGACTCAGGGTCGACTGCGATATTAAACTCGGCAAATGCGGTGATATTGCCTTTGCCAGTAACGGCGCCACCCATAATAATTAGGCGTTTGACTTTGCTAGGCAGTGTCGGGTCCAGTGCCAAAGCCAGCGCAATATTGGTCAGCGGCCCCAGGGCTAATATTTCGAGCGTACCGCCAAAGCGGTTTGCAGCGTCGATAATTGCTAAAGCCGCATGCAGCAATTCCGGCTGCGTCTTTGGCGCAGGCAGGCCAGCGTCACCAAAGCCATCCGCGCCGTGTACAAATGCTGCGTCAGGCGCCGCACCAATAAACGGCCGTGCAACACCCGCATAAACCTTGACGGCATGGGCGGGTTTTTGCGCATGTGCATGGTCAGCCAACACGCAGGCATTGCGAACGGTGTCATGCAGGGAAACATTTCCACCCAACACCGTAAGCGCATGCACTTGAATTTCAGGCGCTGCCAAGCACATTAAAATGGCCAATGCGTCGTCTACGCCTGGGTCTGTGTCGATTAAAAATGGGCGCACACAAAACTCCTGAAAGAAAAGAATAATGACGCTTTTTACAGCAAGCAGGGCGTTCGAACCAGCCGAAATTGACCAAACATCAATGCTGCACCGGCCGTTTTTGTCTTGAAACGCCAAAGTCGCGCAGTTGTAGGGGCGCATTGCATGCGATCAAAGCGTTCGATATACCCACAGCATCACATTTGCTGACGTACACAAATCATTGGCAACAAAATTGATTTGTCGATGCGCGCGCAAACGCCCTATGACGGCCTAAAAATTAGGTGTTTGCGCAGCGCAACAACGCTTCAACGACTATTTTCGACTGTTGTACGGGAACTTCTTGGAAATGGCTTTCATTAAGGAGCGCGCCATGCCCTCTGCACTGCTGACTAGGCCGCCGCCGATCAAGTGGTCAAAATTCCACACCATCTGACCGGTTTTGCCGTCATGGATGGCAAGATTGACCTGCACCTCATTAGTTACGCTGGCGCCCGCAATAAGTACGGAGAAAATAGCCGCGCCAGTATCCATTGGCTTGTCGCGATACACCCGCAAGGACATGACCGCGTCCACGCCCAATTTTTGGGCGATTTGCGCGCGCGTCATCGCTTTCATATCTTGCTGTGTGATGCCTTCGCGCTCAAGCAACGCAAGCGTATCGTCAATATCTTGGAACTTCACGGTGTAGCCAAGCTTTGTTTGTCGCGCAAGCAGCTGCGCGTAAAGCTGGCGCATAAACAGCATGGATTCTTCACGCTGCTGATTTTCAATCGTTGCAATCGGCGTGCCGGCTTTGAACGACTGCGCATTTATCGACACGCTCGGGGGCAGAATCGCCACGGTACGGTGGCGCGCCTGAAACTCAGCGAAATTGTCCGATTTGTAAACGGTTGCGCACGCACTGATGATTGCCAACAGCGCGACAGTAATGCCCAAACGGGCGAGACGGATTAGACTTTTCATTGGCTACTTAGGTTCGCCGTTACGTGCAATCGCGAGCTGCTCGCCGACTTTTTCCGCAGCACCGCTCATGAATTTATTGGTCGTCTGCGTAGCAGCGATACCGCCACCGAGCGGACTGCTGTTCTTGTCGACGACGATTTCGCCGATCTTTTCGCCGGTCGCTTGATCAATAAATCGCACCGTGGCGTTGAATTTGGTGCTGCCTGCAAAAGGAAGAAGCATTTTCGCTAAGGCGTTGCCGCGTTCAAAAGTGGTGATTTCCCCTTCAATGCGAAGTACTTTTCCAGCGCTAGATTCTGTGCCTTCAGCCGGAGCGGCGCGCAGCACGCTGGGCGGCGTCCGAATTTTTTCTACGTTGGTGCCGATCATGTCCGCGAATGTCACGCCAGCCGACTTCACTGACTCGCGATAGGTCGCCAATTTTGCCTCGTCCTTAATTTTACTCGGCGTTTTATCAGTAAAATCGGCAACGTAGATTGTGTTGTAGTCGGCTAACGAAAACGTAGTGCCAGCTGTGCGATTGAGTTTAGAGGTAGAGCCGCATGCAGCCAAAGCCAACACGAACAAACCCAGCGCCAGCGCGCCGATTGAACGAGAAATGTGTGATTTCATTGAGAATTCCTAGAGAGGTGGATTAAAAAGTTAGTACGCTGTGCAAAGTCGCACGTTAATTGTGCCTCAAGGGACTAACTTAGTAACGAAAGTTTTTGAATAAGCGTAATTATTTACGCCAGATCACATAAAACCGTTCGGGAATGGGCGCAATCCAGCACGGCAACCGGCGAGCAACTTTTTAGTAATTGAAAAGCGTGTGGTCACTGTGCGTTGTACTGCGCGTTCGAGGTCGCTTGCCGACATACTGCGATGCACTTCAACTCAATCGCAATCAGTGTAGGTAATGCCGTGATGCCCAAAGTGGTGCGGCACGGTGGGTCAGTATGAAAATATTCGGCCCAAATGCGGTTATAGGTGGCGAAATCCGCATTCATGTCAGTCAAATAGACGGTCACATCGATTAGATCAGTCCAATCAGCACCGGCCGCCTGCAGCACCGCTTGGACATTGGCAAATACGCTATGGCACTGCGCCGCAATGTCATAACTTTGCAAGCTGCCATCGGTGGCGTAAACGTTTCCTGGTATGGCATTGCTGCCTGCTTCACGTGGTCCGATGCCGGATAGAAAAAGCAGCTCGCCGACACGTTTTGCATGCGGATAATTACCAACGGGTTTGGGGGCGAACGGGGCGTGGACGGTGGTCATATTGGCGTATTCCGTGTTTTATAGCAGTAATTAAGACGTGACGAACGCAAAAATCTAGCTAATCAAGCTTCGCCCCAGCACTAATCCAAGCGCCTACCAATTCGCGCTCTTCTGGGGTCATCTGGGTCAAGTTGCCCACGGGCATAATATGAGTGGCCACGGCTTGCGCGTGAATGCGCGGTGCAAATGCCTGAATTTGCTGCGGCGTATCAAACATCATGCCCGCAGGGGCGACGGTGAAAAGCGGGCTGCTCGGTTTGGCGGCGTGGCACACGGTGCAACGTTCGTGGATCACTTTTTCTACCGCTGCAAAGGAAACGACGCTGGCGCTTGGTGCAGCGGTGGCGTCCAAAGGGGTGGCGGCGACCAAGCTTGGTGCTGGACTAGTCGCTGCGATTAGCGGCGCTTTAACTGCGTTGGTCGAAGAGGCTGGCGCGGCGACTGCGGCTATGGGCTTGGGCCCAGTGACATAAGCCAAGCAAATCATGCCCAAAGCAGCGGCAGGTAGCGTCCAGGCGTATTGCTGAGTTTTTTGGCGGGTGTTGAAGTAATGCCGCACCAACACCGCAATTACCGCAATTCCGGCTAGGATCAGCCAGTTATATGCATGGCCATAGGTGCTGGGGAAGTGGTTGCTGATCATAATAAA
>JBBQBR010000343.1:0-3895 GCA_038317875.1 Lysobacterales bacterium | reverse complement strand
GTGGCAATATTATTTGGCACATTCCAGGCAAAGCTGCCGGTAGCGCCAGTATTGACGATGCCAAGAGCTGGTTGTGCGGGCGTCGTAATTGGGCTGTAGGTTACGCCCGCATCAAGGGACAACTCGACGGTGACATTTTTATTAAAGCCGCCCTGATTCGTCCAGCTAATTGTTGTGGTAGTACCCAAAGCCACGGTGTTGCCGCTGGGTTGAACATTCGCGATCACATCCGCCACGCCATCCAAATTACTGTCGCGATACCAACCGATGTCGCGCAGCTGTTGGCGCGTCAAATCCAACGTCAACGGGATGCCAGCGTTGATTGCGGGCTCCATCAGCAAATTCGGCGCAGCACTGGTATCAAAGTGCGACACGGACGAACCTTGTTGCAAGCTGGTCGGCGCGTACAGGCGCACGCGGCTCATCGCGTCTGCGCCTATAGTCAAATACCCGGGTGCCGCCACGCGCATGCTGGGGCTGTCCCAAAATAGCGTGTTATTCACTGCAGATGTCGCGCGTTGCGCAGCCGTCATTTGCAGCCAAGTTCTGTTCTGCGCACTGTCAAACATAAAGCGCGCCCAGATGTCGGGAACATTGTTTTGGAAACTACCGGTGAGTTCATCGGCATAGCTTGCCGAGCCCAGGCCATGGCCGATTTCATGCAGCACAACGACGAGCAAGTTAATCGTGTTAGCCGGCGTTGTATTGTCCAGCCCGTAATAAAATCGGGTGCCCGGGCCTAAGCAAGCGTTGTCAACCAAAGAATTGAATTGCGCGTTAATTTCCGCGCCCGGATTGCCGTCCGCGCGTCGGATTTTGTTTGCCAGTGCGGCCGGGTAGTAGGTACCGGTAAACGGTGCGTTGCCGAAGTTTTGATAAAGCGCCGCCGTGCCAGCACCGCCTAAAACACCGCCGCTGCTTGAGCAGGGGGATAAATCATCAAAATTGGCGGCAATTTGCGTGGCAACGGTGCTGTCTAAAAACTGGCCCCAAATTTGCGCAGCGCGATTAAAAACGTTCAGCCGTTGTCCGCCTAAAGTTGTAGCGCTATTGCCGCCTTCACTTGCACGTGCGGCGGTACTGTTAAAGCCTTCGCCTGGGCCGTCGCCATTTAATATGGTGATGCTGGCAGTTAGTGGCGCTGCTGGCACCTGCGCAGGCGCGGCAGCAATCATTGCAGTAATCTGCGCGAACTCATCAGCGCTCATGCCATGCCGCGCCGCAAATTCCGACGTGCTAGTCACGGTTGTTTTGGGCAACGAGCGCCCGAGGAAAGCCTCCGCCTCAACCACGGAACCCACGCACATCGCGGCTAAATTGCCGTCTGCACCTTGCTTGGCGATCGTCACATGCTGCGCCTTTCCGGCTAGATCAAGTACGCCTTCGCCGTTTGGCAGCTTGCTCTCGACGCCTAAGGACGCCCGCGAAGTGCGCGTTGCGATCAACGATGCCAGCGCTGAATCATTATTTTCGGCAAAGGCGGGAACCAAAATTGCCGCAAAAAAGAGCAAAAAAATGGAAAGCGTCAAACGCATCATAGAAAATCCAGTCAGTGATGCCGTATTGTGGCCTTTATTGTGGTCGTAGAAAACGATCACGCTTGATTCTTCTGCCACTAACGTTTGCCCTATGTCTGAATTCGAATTAATACGTGAAATTGCACAACGCAGCAAACCCCGCGCCGATGTTTTGGTGGGCATTGGCGACGATTGCGCCATTGTGGCACCGCCCAAAGGCAAACGCCTTGCCTTGAGTACAGATACGCTGGTAGCGGATGTGCATTTCTTCGCCAATACTGAGCCTTATTTAATAGGCTACAAAGCGCTCGCGGTCAATTTAAGTGATTTGGCTGCGATGGGTGCAAAGCCACTTTGGTACAGCATGGCGCTGACGCTGCCGAATGCAGACGCCCATTTCGCCCGCGAACTGACGCGCGGCATGCATACCCTCAGCGTTGAACACGATATTGCCTTGATTGGCGGCGACACCACACACGGCCCGCTGGCAATTACCATCACCGTAATTGGCGCATTGGATCCGGGCGTGGGTTCGACCAGCGTGGCTTTGCAGCGCTCCGGCGCGCAAATTGGTGATGGCGTTTATGTTTCAGGCACTTTAGGCGACGCGGCCGGTGCGCTTAAGTTACGCAAGGCCGGCACGACCGAACCCGTCTGGCTAGCCCAGCGGCTGGATCAACCCACACCGCGCATCGCTTTGGGCATGGCTTTGCACGGCATTGCTAGCAGCGCGATCGACGTTTCTGACGGGCTAGTGGCTGACTTGACGCATATTTGTAGGCAAAGTAGCTGCAGCGCAACCCTGCATGCGGACCGCCTACCCATTTCACACGAACTAGTGATTGCGCACGGCTTATCAAACGCATGGCAATTCGCGCTGGGTGGCGGCGATGACTACGAGCTGGCGTTTACCGCCGCACCCAAGCACGAGGCGGCGCTCGCCAAATTTGCAAATACGCACGCTTTGGCGCTTACCCGCATTGGCACCATCGATGCGCGCCACGCGAATCCAGAACGCGTGCGGGTACTAAATGCAGACGGCTTGCCAGTTGCAATTTCACGGCGCGGCTACGAGCACTTTTCTGAATGATTTTGCATTGCATTTTTGAAAACTAGGCGCAAGCGAAAGAAACGCAACGCTCAGTCGGTCAATCCAACGCTTGGCAGCCTTTTTGCCATTTTTCTCAGTTCAGCCAAACTTTCAACGCGAGGTCGGGAAATTCTTATGTTGCACAAAACCTACTTAAAATCATTGATTGCGTTTGCACTATTCGTTTTTAGCGCAGTTTCTTTCGCAGCACCGACGCCTGCTGCACCGGCTGGCTTAGAAAAGGCCACTTTTGCGGGCGGCTGTTTTTGGTGTATGGAAACGCCATTTCGCGGCTTGGCAGGCGTGGCGAGCGTCGCTTCCGGCTACATAGGCGGCACGGTAGTCGATGCCAGTTATGAACAAGTATCAAACGGCGGCACCGGCCATGCGGAGGCGGTCGAAGTCGTGTTTGACCCCAAGAAAGTCAGCTACGGCAAACTGCTGGAAATATACTGGGCCAATATTGACCCAACCGTTGCCAATCAGCAGTTTTGTGATCGTGGCGACCAATACCGCAGCGCCATTTTCACGCATACACCCGAACAAGCGGCAGCCGCTGCCGCTAGCAAAACCAAGTGGCAAGCCGATAAGCGCTTTGCTGGGCGCACGATTTACACGGAAATAGCACCGGCGTCGGCGTTTTATGCGGCTGAGGAATATCACCAGAATTACGCGCAGAAAAATCCAACACGATACAAATATTATCGCTGGAACTGCGGCCGAGATCAGCGGTTGAAGGCCATTTGGGGCATTGCGCCTGCGCATCCTTAATCGCTAATCAATTTGGTTTGCAACATTGATTTGCCGCCACTGCGCCCTAATAACTACTTCACGGAGAAATTCCATGCTAAGACGCGACGCCATACGCTACACCCTGCTTACATTAGCTACCGGAGCTACCACAATGAGTCTATTTAGCCGCGGTCGAGCCGCAGCAGCAACAACTGAAACATTTGAAGTGCAATTCACTGAAGCCCAGTGGCGCGAACGGCTGAGTAAGGAGCAATTTTATGTGCTGCGCGAACACGGCACTGAGCGTTCCGGCACCAGCCCGCTAGACCACGAAAAGCGCGTCGGCGTGTTTCACTGCGCGGGCTGCGATTTGGCTTTGTACGACTCAAACACGAAGTTTGACTCTGGCACCGGCTGGCCAAGCTTCTTTCAGCCCATTACCAACGCGATTGGCACCAGTGTCGATAAAAGCTTTTTCTCGACACGCACCGAGGTGCACTGCCGCCGCTGTGGCGGCCATTTAGGCCATGTTTTTGAAGACGGCCCTAAGCCTACC
>JBBQBR010000342.1:0-3899 GCA_038317875.1 Lysobacterales bacterium | reverse complement strand
GCCTGCGAATACCAACGTCGCAAAGGTCATCAATATGTCCTTAGGCGGGCCAGGTACTTGCGGTACAACTACTCAATCGGCAATCAATAGTGCAGTTGGACGCGGTAGTGTCGTGATTGTCGCTGCGGGCAACTCGAATACAAACGTTTCTGGTTTTAATCCTGCCAACTGCGCCAACGTCGTCGCCGTTGCGGCCACGAATCGCTCCGGTGGACGATCTTATTATTCCAACTACGGCGCTTTGATCGATGTTGCTGCCCCTGGCGGCGAACTGACTCAAACCACCAGCAATAACGGCATTTGGTCAACACTGAACGCCGGTACGACGACGCCAGGCGCGGAATCGTATGCCTTTTATCAAGGTACTTCGATGGCAGCACCGCACGTTGCAGGTGTCGCTGCCTTGATTTTGTCGAAAGGTGCGAAAACACCGGCTGAAATTGAAACACTCTTAAAGGCGAATACCCGCCCGTTTCCTGCCACCTGCACCACTTGCGGCACCGGCATTGTCGACGCCAATAAGGTACTGACTGCGCTAACTGGCACGCCACCTGCGGGCGGGTTCTTCCAAAACTTGTCGGATTATACGATTAGCGACAACGCCACCACCGACAGCCCGATCACGGTTAGTGGCCGAACGGGTAATGCGCCATCGACATTGTCCGTTGCAGTCAACATTGTGCATACCTATCAAGGTGATCTGAAAGTTGATTTAGTTGCACCAGATGGTTCGCTTTACAACATCCATAACCGTACCGGTGCTGGCACCGATAACATTATTAAAACGGTAACGATCAATGCATCCAGCGAAGTTGCCAACGGCGTGTGGAAACTACGCGTGAATGACAACGCTGGTGGCGATGTCGGCTATATCAATAGCTGGTCGATGCAGTTCTAAGTCATAGTTTTCAGCCATAGTTCTAAGCGTTTAATGTCGATGCGTTTTTAAAACCCCGACCAAGTGTCGGGGTTTTTTGCTTAAAATCTGGCCGGTTTGCAGGAAATATGGCAAGCACTTGCGCCATTTCTGCACCAAAAATTAGCATTATTGGGTTGCGATGGCTTGATGCTTGTCGCTCAAGCGAAAACGCCCCGAATTGCCAGCAGCATCACTAAATGCAGGCAAACGACCGCGACACTGAGTATCAAACGCAATCGCTTAAACCACCGTGGCCAAAGCGCGTGTTCCACGTGAGTTGAGTCAGACCACCCCAACATAAGAAACGACGCACCCAGCAGGGGCACGGCGTAATTCGGCGGCAACAGCAAGCAACCCGCCGCAATTAGGCTGGGCATAATTGCGCGGAACAACAGCCTAAAGCTGGGCGCTGGCAGTGCCGCGCCCCAACGAATGCCGCCCAGAAAGCTCAGGATCACAGCGCTATAGACGCAAAAAGCTTGCAAGCCAAATTGGCGTTGTTCCGGCGTACGGGCAAACAAAAAAATAAGAGTCGCGCCCGCGAATGGCAAGATACCGCCAGCACCTAACCAAAATGGCGCGCTCGGAATGATGGGTGCTTTAAGGCTGGCTGTGTCCGGCATTCGCTGCTCCACGCAAAATGGTTTAGTTTGATTTGTGCTTTGTCTGTGTGCCGTTAAGTATGCCTGCTCCAAACGCTTTCAATGGACGCGCAAATTGAGCGCGTGCATGCGACACTTTCAAGTATGAATTTTTCTTCCCAAACCCTTCAACGCATCACTGAAGCCCGTTTTAATTTTGCAAAACAGCCAGCTCAAAGCTGCGCTTTGCTGGGTTTATCCGCCTTTATTTTGCTTTTGCCGTTCGGCCGCTTAAGCGAGCTGGGCATTGTGCTGTGCCTGATTTCAGGCGCAATTTTTTTGGCCAATGGGGGCCGATTTCGAAAAGAAAGCGCACCGGCATTGTGCGCCGCCCTCGCCTGCTGGGCGGCCATTTTTACCGCAGAGCTGATTTCATGCATTGATTCCGTCGACGCAACCGGCAGTCTAATCGCGACATTTGGTGCGGTTCGCTTTGCCGCACTAATTATTGCCGCCGGCCAATTGAATTGCGCCCAGCGGGTATTTTTGGGCAGACTTGTCGGTATAACGCTCAGCCTTTGGTGCATTGATGCATTGGTGCAAGCGGCATTTGGCTATAGTTTGGGCGGGCTTAGCTATACGGATCGAATTAGCGGCGTCTTCGGGGACGACAATCTAAAACTCGGTTTGGTAGTTCCCACGCTGGCTCCAATTGCCTTATTTATGGTGCACTCGTTTAAGCTCAAGTGGCTGCGCAAAAAATTTCACGGCGTTTTGTCCCGGAAAAGCAATGCGATCAAGATTGCTTGCATGATTGCGATTTGGCTGCTTTTTGCGACGGTAACTTTGCTTGCAGGCGCGCGCGCTGGCTGGGTCATGTTTGCCTTAGTCAGTTTGCTCTGGGGATTGCGGCTTAGCGGCGACAACTTACGAAGGGCTGGCTTAGGCTTGCTAACTGGACTCGCTGCGGTGATTTGCTTGGCGGCGATACTCAATGTCACCAACAGCCGTTTTGCGCAGCGGATGGATCGTACGATGGCGCTTTTTGATATGCAAACAGCCGACTTCGCGCTTGCCGGGCGCATCCCGATTTGGCAGACCGCCCTTAGTATGGCGGCGGCGCATCCCATCAATGGCGTTGGCGTGCGCGCCTTTCGTTACGCCTATCCTGAGTTTGCAAATCCCGGGGACCCCTGGGTACACGCATTACCTGCGACAAATGGCTCTGACACTCAAACAGTCGGCGCCAGCCATCCACATCAAATTCTTTTAGAGATTTTGACCGAAACCGGGCTTATTGGGCTAGCACTGTGGGCACTTGCGATAAGTGTGCTGGTGCGCGCTTGGCGGTTCGCTAGCCCAAAACAGCGCGCACTAGCATGGCCTTATGGCTGCGCACTATTGGTGCTTACCTTTCCGATC
Source organism: Lysobacterales bacterium (assembly GCA_038317875.1). Lineage (GTDB taxonomy): Bacteria > Pseudomonadota > Gammaproteobacteria > Xanthomonadales > SZUA-5 > JANNYA01. The sequence goes on along the minus strand of JBBQBR010000342.1, from coordinate 977 downwards.
AACACGCATACTGCATTGTATTCGTCATTTTGGGCCGGGGTTGTGTGGTGGCTCGTCGCAGTTCTCAGCGCGAACCTAGATGGTGCTGATGAGGCAGGCGTATGAGCGATAGGCTTCGTTGCCTCAATATCACCGGCGTTGTAACAACCCTCAATAACGCCAACACTCTAGAACTTTGCTTGACGTCGTTGAAAGCGATCTGCAGCGAAATTGTTGTGCTTGATTCCGGCAGTACTGATCGCACACGCGAAATTGCGGAATCATTTGGCGCACGTTTTCACGTGCAAAGCTTTGCTGGCTACAGTGCACAAAAAACTGCTGCGATTGCTCTAGCCACAGCGGATTGGATCGTGCTGCTTGATTCTGATGAGGCACTTGATAACACCGCACAAGCGGCAATTTGCGCCGCCTTGGCTAAACAGCCAACAACAGTCTGCGGCTTTCGACTAAAACGTCGCGAGCTAATTTTCTGGCGCTATCAACATGTTTTTAGCAAACATAATCGCTTTCTGCGCGTTTTTGACCGGCGCAAAGCACAAATGAGCGGGCATGCGGTGCACGAAAGCGTGCTCGTTACCGGTGAAATCATTGATTTAGAGGGCTGCATTGTCCACGCGGGTGATCGCAGCATTGAGCAAAAAATAGCCAAACTCAATCAATATTCCAGCTTAGCCGCGCACGAGAAGCGGCCGCTAAGCGCACTATCGAGCGCACTGCGGATAACGCTCTATCCTGTTTGGTATTTTTTTCGCGCATACATCGTGCGCCGCCAGTTTTTGAATGGCTGGGCGGGCTATATCAATAGCGTCGAACTAGCGCATTACGCATTCCTAAAATACGCAAAAATGCTGGAAAAAGTTAAAAAAGCGCGTGCCGAAAAAGAAGACTCAACATGACGACCACTTACCTGCTGGATGCCAGCCTCTATATTTTCCGCGCTTACCATGCGCGCGCGCCCGAATGGACGGACACACAAG
>JBBQBR010000341.1:0-3912 GCA_038317875.1 Lysobacterales bacterium | reverse complement strand
TCGGTAACGTCAGACAGCTTGATCTTCATAGGATCAATTTTTAGATACGGCAAACCCGCCTGTTCCGCCAACCATTCGGTTAGCGATTCTAAAGTTAGAGTCTTGCCGGCCTGAGACTGGTTGTAAAGCTTAAGGTTTGCGATCACGACCAGCGGGTGCAGCTCCAAGCCGCCGCGCGCGATGCGAACATCGCCACGCACTTTGTCGGCGTCAGTGGGCGCCAGCAAGTTATCTTCAACAAGCGCCGCAAGCACACTTTCGAGATCCAGCTTTCGATTTGCGCCAAAGCGCGCGGCTGTTTGGTATCGGGCAATTTTTGTGGTCACTTTGTTGCCTTTTCAGCTGCTCAATCGTTAGTTTTGGAAATGCTTAATTCAATCTAGGCCGAGTTTAGCCGCAAATCAGCGCGATATTGTGTGCATGAGCCATGACTTATTGCGCTTGGCGGAACACAGTTCGGGAAGTTACGCTTCGCGCCTAATCATTAAACGGAACATTCAATGGCAACTGATACCGCAAAACCTGGATTTGTACGGCTCTTTTTTGGCGGCCTATGGAGTGCTTTCAACGGTGTGCGCCGCGTGGTTTTTGGCGTGCTCGCGTTGCTTATAGTGCTAGTCGCAATCAAAGCGATCACCGCTAGCCACAAGTCACTCGATCCGAAGTCGGTCTTGGTGATTAATCTTAATGGCGTGTTGGTAGAACAATTTTCTGGTGATGCTCAAGAGCTTGCGATTGCCAAACTTATCGGCAATGAGTCTAACGAAGTGCGGGTTCGTGACATCAAAAAAGCACTTGAATACGCGGGCAAAGACTTGAATATCGACCGTGTTCTTTTACGGGTAGACGCCGGCTTTGCCGCCGGTCAAGCCAGTATGCGCGAAGTGACTGACGCTTTACTTGCGTTTAAAAAAACGTCTGGCAAGGAAGTGATCGCGTATGGCAATGGCTACTCGCAAAAGGGGCTGTTCATTGCCGCCGCTGCCGATAAGGTCTATATGAACCCTGAAGGTATCGCCATCATTGAGGGCTTAGGGCGTGTGCGTACCTATTACAAAACCGCGCTTGATAACTTAGGCGTCACAATCAATGTATTTCGCGTCGGCAAGTATAAAAGCTTCGCTGAGCCTTACTTGTTGGATGGCCCATCCGACGCTTCAAAGGAAGCTGATGGCCATTGGATGAACGATGTATGGGATCGTCAGCTCGCTGATTTTGGTGCGATGCGCAAGATTGAGGCCGTCAATATTCGTCAAACGATTGAAGAACTGCCTCAGCGGCTGGCAGCTTTGGGTGGCGATGCGGCAAAGCTGGCGGTTCAAGAGAAATGGATTGATGAATTGAAAACGCCGGACGAGCTGCGCGATTTGATGATTAAAAAAGGTGCGTTAATGATTGATCGTGACAATCCAGATCGCGTTGACTTTCGACGAGTGAGTATGACTGACTATCTGGGTCAACAAAATCTAAACAATCCGCAGGACTTAAAAGCGGATGCGGTGGCTATTATTGTCGCTGAGGGCGGCATCGTTGACGGCAAAGCGCCGCAGGGTCAGATTGGCGGCGAAAGCACCGCAACGTTGGTGAAGAAAGCGCGCGAAAATCCGAGCGTTAAAGCCTTGGTTTTACGCGTAAATTCCCCAGGCGGAAGTGGTTTTGCCAGCGAGATGATTCGTCGCGAAATTGAAATAACAAGAGCGGCGGGCAAGCCGGTGTATATCTCAATGGGTGATGTCGCCGCATCGGGTGGCTATTGGATATCGATGGCGTCGGACGGAATATTTGCAGCGCCAAGCACCATCACCGGCTCGATTGGTATTTTTGCAATTATTCCGAATGCTGCTGTAGCGCTGGATAAGATTGGCATTCACTCCGGCGGCACCACGACCACGTGGCTTGCTGCAGCGGGTGACCCAAGAGCGCCGCTCGATCCGCGTTTTTCGGAAACTTTGCAAACCTTGATCAATCACGGCTACCAAAACTTTATCGGCAAAGTGGCGTTTGCGCGCAAAAAAACACCGGAGCAAATCGATGAAGTGGCGCAAGGGCGCGTGTGGAGTGGTGCGCAAGCAATGTCTTTAGGCTTAGTGGATAAAATGGGCGGCTTAGATGCAGCGGTAAAAGCGGCGGCGGCGAAAGCCAAGTTAAGCACCTACACCGTGCGCTACATTGAAAACGAGCCGGACGGCTTCACCGCATTTTTGCAAAGCTTCAGCACCAAAGCAGTGCGTGCCACGGCTGAGGCTTTTAACGCGCAAACGCTTCCAGGGGCTGTGTTTGGTGCGGTCAAGACGAAGCAAATGCACGATGACATGGCGATGTTTGCAAATGCGCGCGCCAATCCATTTGCTACCTATGCGCATTGTTTTTGTGACTTGCGTTAGAGCCTAGACGTTTTGTGGATTGCGCTAAAGCACGCTTTAGCGCAACTCTTGCATTTGCTTACAAAGCGCAGGCCACCAGTTGCCGGGAAGATTCTGGCTCCAGCTGTTGTGTCCACCGGAAATGTTGAAAATCTGCTTGGGGCCGGTAAAGCTGTCAAATAGCGCTTGTGTGGACGCCGCTGGAATAATCTCGTCATGTGTCGCGCGCACTACTATAAGAGGCGCGTGAAAGTTTTTAAGTGCGATCACGCTGCTGTATTGATCCGCCAAAATCAATCGCACAGGAAGAAACCAAAAGCGCCTGCTGGCGGTATTGGCAAGTTCATCCCACGGCGTGATGAGTAACGCACCTGATACAACGCCTGCCTGGGCATCTTCCGCCCGCTGTATCGCCTGTGCGGCAATCGCTGCACCCAGTGATTCGCCAACAACAAACAAAGGTGGCGCAAACTGTGCGTGTGCCGCCAAAATTATTTGACTACCTTCCGCTGCCAAGGGTGTTTGCCTGAGTGCAACATCATCGGTATTTCTAGCACCGTAGCCAGGGTATTCCACCAGTAACGTGCGAAAGCCGCACTGCTCAAACTGCGTCGCGTAAAACGCCCGATCCGCCGCAGTGCCGGCGTTACCATGAAATAAAATCACAGTGCCTTGCGCGCCGCCAGGAGGCGTACGAACTAAGGCTTGGTATTTCGCCGCGTTTGGCCAAAGAGAAAGCCGCGCATCGGCGGCTTGCTGTTGAGTTTCTTCCAAAGTATTTGCGCTGCGCAGATAGAGCAAACGCCCCTGCAGGAAATACACCGCTAAGATAAGCAGCGTATAAAGCCGCAAGACCGCCCAAAAGACGCGCTGTGAACGCTGGCGCATATTTGGCGCGCCAACTTGCACCTCAAAGATTGAGGTATTTTTTGATCTCAGCGCCTAGCGCAGCTTCATTTACTGGCTTGGTAATGAACGATTTCGCGCCTTGGCGCAGCCCCCAGACTCGATCTGTTTCCTGGTCTTTCGTTGTTACCAGCAGCACTGGGATGTGTGCAGTGGTTTTTTCACGACTAATAGAGCGGGTCGCCTGGAAGCCGTTTTGATTGGGCATAACCACGTCCATCAAAATTAAATCCGGCAGTTCCCGCTTGGCGGATTCCACGCCTTTAACGCCGTCATCAGCGGTCAACACGGAGTGCCCTAGATTCTCAACAATTCGTTTAAGAATCAAAAGTTGGGATGGTGAGTCATCAACGATTAAAATGCGCGCCATACATATTGCCCAATAGAAGTTTGTTTTGGATGTTTTGTCGAGACAAAACACATTCGTGGCCTATTGAAGCACAACTCTTGCAGTAAAGGCGACACAGCAAACGACAGCCGCAATAAAAAACGCCCGTTCGATGTAAGTTCAAACGGGCGCCGGGTCGTGGAAGTTTTTAAGTTTTTATATATGGAAACGCCCCCAAAAAGCAGAGGTGAGTTGGCCAAACAAGGTAATTTAAAGCCTCCAAAGGCTTAAATAACCAAGTAAGCCCATCGATAA
>JBBQBR010000340.1:0-3912 GCA_038317875.1 Lysobacterales bacterium | reverse complement strand
GGTTTCTTCTTTCTGCCACAGCCATTGTTATTTGTCACTTTAGCGCCGGTTATATTGCTTGAAGGTTGGCTAATTTGGATTTGGATTAGCCGTACACAAACACTGAAACTGCGTCATGCGCTGTTTTGGTCGCTGCATATGAATTTGATCTCCACCCTTGCGGGAGCCGCTCTAGCCGTGCTTTTAGATTTTGCCCTGCTCAATAATAGTTCTGGATTTGAGCCAACAAAAACCGCTACGAGCATACTTTTACTGGTGTTTTTGTATTGGTCTTGGCGCATTGAATACTGGGTGCTACGCAAAAAATTCTTTGACGTTGCACAACATCAACTTTTGCGCGCTGTGCTTGGCGCCAATCTTGCCAGCTATTCAATGCTGGTCCTGACAGTTTGGGTTAGTCCGCAGTTTCTATCGCACCAAACCTTGGCACCGCGCGTTTTAATTTCCAATGTGGTTATGATCACCAAGGGCACTCTATCGGCGGCCAGCGAGGACTACATCGCAGAAATTGCCCGCACACCCACGAGCAAGGAATTGCAAGAACTACCCGCCATCCAAAACCTGATACGACAGGCGCCACAGCAAAATTTTGAGTGGTTGGACTTAAGCTCCGACATGCGGCTACGTCTGCGTCTACACGCACCGGGGTACAGCGAAATTGACGGCAAAATATTGCTCATAGACTTTGCATATGAAGGTAAATCCAGCAGAGCTAAGATAGGCAAGTTTCATTGCCAAGCCCCCAGTATTGATCCACGCTTTTTACCGCTTGGCTGCCGCTAGGGCCGCTGATAACTGCCGAATGCGCGCGTGCGAGCCCTTTTGGGATGTTCCCATTATTTGCTGATTTTCCTCCGGTGATTAGGTAGCCTGGGTTTGCCGATTCGCCCTTGCCAAGCTTTGCCATGGTGTTAGCATTGCCGTATGACTACTGCAACCATGAATGTCTCACTTCCAGCGGTGATGCGAGAGTTTGTCGACAGCCAGATTAAAACCGGTGGCTACGGCTCGACCAGTGAATATGTGCGCGAGCTGATTCGTAAAGACCAACTTGCCAAATCACACGCGCAGCTGCGCGATATGATTTTAGAAGGCATTAACTCTGGGCCAGCGGTTATGATTGACGCGAACTATTTCATTGAACTCAAAGCCCGAGTAAAAGCGCGCCGCGCGCAGGCATGAAGCAACTTGCGCTACGTCCATTGGCATTGCTCGAATTGGAGGAAGCAACAGACTTCTACGAAGAAGAGCAGGTCGGACTCGGTGATAGATTCTCAGATGCTGTTGAAGCCGCTCTGCTCAAAATTCGGGAAAACCCAGGCTTAGGAAGCAAGCGCTATGTTGAATTGGTTCCGGGAGTGCACGTGTATGTGCTTCGCACCTTAAATTACCTCATTTTCTATTTCAATCATGCCGACCATATAGAAGTTATCCGCCTCTTGCATGCCAAACGTGATTTGCCTTCCCTATTGGAAATTGGTGAGTTCTAAGAGCTAACGTATAGCTTGGTCGGTCGCTGCGAGTTGCATTAGCCTATCAATAAGTCCACGCTCGTGCGCTTTCGTCGATCAACAAACAGCACATGCGCGCATTCTATATAGCCCCATTTCTAATTTTTGCGATCTGCGGCCAAAGTCCTGTGCTTGCGGCAACGGTGGAGCCGCAAGCAGCGGTAAAACTAGATCCGCTAGCCGAAATTCGCGAAACCGCGCTAAAAAGCGGTCAGGCCTATGCGCTGTTAGAGTCGCTAACGACAGATGTTGGGCAGCGTTTAGCGGGCAGCGAAAATGATGCGAAAGCCGTTGCTTGGGCAAAGGCCAAGTTCACCGAGCTTGGCTTTGATCGTGTCTACACCGAGCCCGTTCGCTATCCGGTTTGGACGCGTGGCGAGGAATCCTTGGTCTCGGTTAGCCCGGCCACACAAAAATTCTCCGTTGCGGCACTCGGCGGTTCCATGGGCACCGGCGCAAAAGGTGTTGAGGCCGAGGTGGTGCAGTTTGACGATTATAAAAACTTAGAGTCTGCGGCCGCAGGATCGGCTGCGGGCAAAATCGTCTTTATTAACTATCAAATGCTGCGGACTAGAGATGGTTCTGACTATGGCGCGGCGGTCATTTCGCGCGTCGCTGGCGCATCGGCGGCAGCAAAACTAGGCGCGCGCGCGTTGATTATCCGCTCGATTGGCACCGATCAAACGCGCAACCCACACACTGGGGTGATGCGTTACGACAATACGCCGACGCGGATTCCGGCGGCGGCGATCGGCAATATCGATGCCGATTTGTTGGCGGCCATGATCAAACGCGGTAAGCCGGTGACGCTTAAACTGCAGCTCGGCGCGCGCACGCTCAAAGGCGACTATGTTGGCGCGAACGTGATCGGTGAAATCACCGGTGCGGTTAAGCCGAAAGAAATCGTCGCAATAGGCGGGCATTTGGATTCCTGGGATTTGGGCACCGGTGCGATTGACGATGGCGCGGGCGTTGCGATCACGATGAGCGCCGCCGCGTTGATCGGTGCGCAAGCGACGCCACCGAAACGCACGATTCGCGTCGTACTATTTGCCAATGAGGAGCAGGGTGTTTACGGCGGTAAGGCCTACGCTGCGGCGCGTGTGAAGGCGGACGAAGTTGGTCAGCAGGTGATCGCCGCCGAAAGTGATTTTGGCGCTGGGCGCATTTATTCCCTGAAAACCAATCTTAGTGACGCGCGCCTCGCGGGCCTAGCCCCACTTTTACGCGCGCTTGCACCATTGGACATTACCTTAGGCGCCAATGACGCAGGCGGCAGCGCCGATTTTGGCCCGATGCGGGAAGCGGGCGCGCCAGTGGCTGACTTGCAGCAAGATGGCACCAAATATTTTGACATCCATCATACGGCGCGCGATACGCTTGATCAGGTGGACGCTGAGGATTTAAAGCAAAACGTGGCGGCCTATGCCGTGTTTGCGCGGTTTTTTGCTGACGAATAATTGAGTTTGAATTTTCGTGTTGGCTAATAGACTTGAGGCTATAAGGTCATAACGCTGCGGAATGCGCATCCGCAAAAAGTTAATAAACGTAACAAATATTGTTGCTGGTGATACCTCTGAGTTGATCGCCATTGCGCAACGTCGATCAAAATAGAGCGTGATCGTTACGTCTTTAATGCGTCTCCATCATTTCCGAAGATGCAAGTAAATCTGAATTGCTGCTTAAAAATACATTTAGAAACAAAATTTTCATGCAAATATAGTAAACGCACTTCACAATATAACAATTGTTGATAAATTTGGGGCTGCTAAATATGGACGACTCTGAGCCTGCAAATTCAGGAATTGCCGCCGCTGAGGGAATTCAAGGCGGCTTAGAGCGCCGTAACAGTGTCTTTCGTACCCGATTCACGCCGTTACCCTTGCCAGCGGAGGAGCAACTGCGTGGCGCTAGCGGCGCGTTTATTTGTAAAAGTGCGGACAGCATTCGCGCCCTGTCATTGCAGGCTTTTCCAGAGCGGGCACCGATTGAGTTTGTTGGGCATGATCCCGCCATTGTTGAGCTGCTGCGCCGCATTGCCAAAGTGGCGAAATTTGATGATCCAGTATTAATTACGGGCGAATCTGGATCCGGCAAAGAACTCGTTGCGCGCGCGATTTATCTGTTGTCTGGCCGCGTCAAGAGCGAATTTTCTGCGGTGAATTGCCCGCAGCATCAAGATGGTAATTTGACCGTCAGTGAGCTTTTCGGTCACGAGAAGGGCAGCTTTACCGGTGCCGCCGCAGACCGCAAAGGCAGTTTTGAGGCCGCCGACGGCGGCGTTGTGTTTCTCGATGAAGTCGCCGATTTGCCGATGAGCGCGCAAGTGATGTTATTGCGTGCGCTGGCGGAGGGTGAATTCAAACGTTTGGGCTCGAACAAAGCACGGCGTGTGAATGTG
>JBBQBR010000339.1:0-3936 GCA_038317875.1 Lysobacterales bacterium | reverse complement strand
GAGTCAAAAAGGCACACCACGCAATCCCACCGCGCTAACGCATATTTAAAAGCGTTCGATTAGGCAGTGCGTCGGCCGACCCATCGCCTCAAGTCATCAGCTAATGAAAAGTTTAGATTTACTAAACCATGTAAAAATACTGTCTTTTTATAGACTATCGGCAATCGCGTTAGCCCTCGTAGCACTTCTATTTGCCCTGGATTATTACTATCCGCCCCCGCTAAAAAAATTCCTCTCGCAACGCTCCGCGCAGCTGATCTTGGCGTCCGACGGCGCGCCGCTACGCGCCTTTCCGGATGCGCGTGGTATTTGGCGCTATTCGGTTCGCGCGAATGACGTCGCACCCGCCTATTTGCACGTCTTACTGAACTATGAGGATCGCTGGTTCTATCGCCACCCTGGCGTGAATCCTTTGGCGCTCGCACGTGCTGTGGCACAGGCTGCCTACTATCGGCGGCCGGTTTCCGGTGGCTCCACAATCACCATGCAGGTGGCGCGCATTATCGAAGTAATCCCGCACACTACGGCGGGCAAAATTTGGCAAATGGTGCGCGCAATACAGCTGGAGCGGCGCCTGAGCAAAGCGCAAATTTTAGATTTGTATTTACGCTTTGCACCTTACGGCGGCACTATTGAAGGCGTGGAAACCGCATCGCGCGCCTATTTGGGCAAGTCCAGCCATGACCTAAGTGATGCGGAAGCAGCGCTGCTAGTGGTTTTACCGCAGCGCCCCAGCGCATTGCGTCCGGATCGCAGCAGTGCCGCAGCGCAGCGCGCGCGCGATAAAGTGCTGCGGCGCATGCGTGATTTAGGCGTGTGGACAGCCGCGCGCGTCGCCGATGCCCGGCTTGAATCAGTCTATGCGAAGCGCTTGCGCGTGCCGATGTTGGCACCGCTTTTTGCGCAGCGGCTACATGCAGCAAACCCGGATGCCGATCAAATCCAAACCGGTATTGATACGCGTTGGCAACAAATGGCCGAAGCGCGTGTGGCGAACCATATCAAGCGTTTTGCGCCAGCAACTTCGGCCGCCGTGCTGATCGTTGACAACGAAACGATGCTGGCGCGCGCCTACGTCGGTTCTGCGGTATTTGGCGAAGCAAAAAGTTATGGGCATATCGATATGGTGCAGGCGTACCGCTCGCCCGGCTCCACCCTCAAACCCACGCTTTATGCGTTGGCGTTGGACGCCGGGCTGATCCATTCGGAAAGCCTATTGCTGGATGCGCCGCAGGACTTTGCTGGCTATCGGCCTGCTAATTTTTCGGAAAGTTTTAACGGCCCGGTTGCGGCTGCATCTGCGCTGCGCTTGAGCCTGAATATCCCAGCCGTGGATTTACTGGATCGCATTGGCCCAGGCAAATTTTATGCAGCGCTAGATCATGCTGGGCTCAAATTGCAATTACCAACGGGTGCCGAGCCCAATTTAAGTCTTATTCTGGGCGGCGCTGGCGCGCGCTTGGAGGATCTGGTGGGAATGCATGCCGCGTTAGCGCGCAGCGGCTTAGCCGCACGCGTGCGTTGGATCGCCAGCGATGCCTTGTCAGATCGACGTCTAATGAGTGCGGGCGCAGCCTGGATTACCTATCAAATGCTCAGCGATGGCGGGCGTCTGGGTGCTGGCGACAGCGTCATCTTTGATCGTGGCAATCGCCGCCGCATCGCTTTTAAAACCGGCACCAGCTTCGGCTTTCGCGATGCCTGGGCGCTAGGCACCACGCCAAAGGTCAGCATTGGCGTTTGGATTGGCAGGCCAGATGGCACGCCAAACCCAGGAAGTTTTGGCGCAGTCAGCGCCCTGCCCTTGCTGTTCGAACTATTTGACGGCATATCGCAAGCAAGTCTCGGCGTTGAGGCCGGCCCACCCGCCAGCGTAAGCAAAGCCGATGTTTGCTGGCCGCTGGGTTTACGGTTTGACGCCACACAGCCAGAGCTATGTCATAAAAAACTTGAGGCGTATGTTTTGGACGAAACCGCGCCCGCAACTTTGCCCGAGCGCAGCGCAAAGCTTTGGCAAGCGGGCGTTACCGAGTATTTTGCGGATCCAGACACCGGCCTGCGGCGCAATGCCAGCTGCTTGAACGCAAAAGTGCAAGTCAAACAGATCGCGCGTTGGCCAGCGCTGGCCTACCCATGGTTAAGTACCCGCATGCGCGCATTGGCAAGCTTGCCAAGTTTAAGCAAAGGTTGCGCGCCCGACGCGATGCGCCCGGAAGCGCTTGTGATCGAAGGCGTATTAGACGGCGCGACCTTAAAGCCACCCAGCAATCGTGATGCTGCCAATACCAATAACCGGCCAGTACCCGTTGGCGTGCGCGCAATCGGCAGCGATTCAGCCGTCAGCTGGCTGCTCGATGGCGCGCTGTTTGCGCGCACGCAAGGCGGTGAGACTTTGAAAATGGATTTACCCGCCGTGGGTAAGCACCGTTTGGTTGCGATGGATGCACAGGGCCGTTTTGCGGCTATTGGATTTACTGTGATTTTGTTAGGTACTGCAGGATTTTGTGAGGTACTGCAGGATTTTGTAAGGTACTGCAGGATTTTGTAAGGTACTGCAGGATTTTGTGAGGTACTGCAGGATTTTAGGCATGCACCCAATTCTCGCCTAGAGAGCCTTTGCACTCGCCGCATCGGCAGTATTTGCTGGCTCAGTACATGGCTACTTTCACCTCAGTCACACAATTCTCAAACTGCCATACTTCCCGAAAAATAAACCGACCCAGGCACTACACTCGCGCTGAACTGCTGCATTAGATCGCGCACTAAGGGGTGGTCGGTGATTGCGTCTTCAAACGCCTGCGCGCGCGATGCGAATTCGCGAGCATTGACTTGCGCTGGGCTTGCTGACAAATCTGCGTCAGCTACGACAATTTGAAGGCTTAGCGCCTGGCCTAAGCTTTGCTCAATGTATTGCGCCAACAATTGCACATTTGCGGCACTTGCCAGACTGCTGTGCGCTGCATCGACGGTCAAGGTTAGCGCCCCGTGTTGCCAGCTGCGCGCGAGCGCGTTGTGCGCAAACTCGCGCAGCGCACCTGGGGGAAGCGGCAAGGTCGCCACCAAACGCTGCCAGCGCTCGGCCAAGGTCCAAACCTTAGGCACTGGCTCCGGTGCGATGCCGGGTAGTTCTAATGGCTCAGGCAATGGCGCTGGCACTTCATGCTCAAATGATTCCTGCGCGAAAACGTCCGTGTTTGCGCTTCCGTTTTCGGCATCACCAAAATTGGCATCCGCCCGATTTTCGACTTCCACATTTGATCGACTTGCCGCCCCAGGGTTTACCAGAATCACCGGGCTTTCAGATTCTCGTATTTCAGACTGAACTAGATTGCTAGAGTCACTAGCATTGGATTTAGACAGTTCTGGGGTTTTGACTGTTTCGGCGACGGCACGCGCTTTGCCGTCGCCATTAGCTTTTCCCGGCGGTGCGGCTACCACGCTGGAAGGTGTTTCATTTTCCAATTTGGACTCAGCCACGCCGACTTGTACATCGGCAAACGCCAACATGCGCAGCAAACACATCTCAAAAGCGATTTTAGCGTCTGGCGCGCTGGCAACTTCTTTCGCACCTAAATTTGCGAACTGAAACTTAATTTGCAAATCTTCAGGGCTAAATCGCGATGCCAAAGCGGCCAAGCGTGGCGGCACGTCGACCAGCTGCTTCGCGTGCGGGCCGACTAGCTGTAAAAACGCCAACTGATGTAGATGCTCCATCAGCCGGGCAAGAACCTGCACGTAGCTGCCGCCAAAATCAGCCAAATCTGCAAGTTTTTCAGACAGTTGCTCGGCGCTATTGACGCTGAGCGCCTCTAGCAAATCCAGTACGGCCTCACGTGAAATCGTGCCCAACATTTCGCGCGTCGGAATCGTTTCCACCTTCCCGCCACCGAAAGCCAACGCTTGATCGAGCAAACTCAAGCCATCCCGCAGTGAGCC
>JBBQBR010000338.1:0-3937 GCA_038317875.1 Lysobacterales bacterium | reverse complement strand
GGGGCGCCAGATACTGCTAAATCGGCCTCGTCAGCCCACCACGCTAATTTCGCCTGTGCCAATTCTTGATTGCTCAAAGTGAACATCGCTTGCAAAAGCTCTTCAATAATGACGACCGATGCTAACCAGTGCATCGGTTTCGCGGCAAAGCGATAACAAATGGCCAAAGCGGGTTCACGCTGCAGCCAATCGGCTGCAAAGCCTGGGATTGGCGAATGCATCTCACTCATCTGCGGCACTTTCAAGCGTTGGTGGCCGCAAACTATTCAATACGGATTCGAGCCAGTAGGTAATTACCACGCGTGCCGCGACGATATCCTGAAAATTCATTGCATCAAAGATGTTGCGCACTGAAACCTCGTCAAAATCTTCAGCCTCAACTTCGAGTGCATCGTCTTTTTCGTCTTCAGCACCGTCGTCAAGATCGCTTTGCGCTTCAGGCGCAGCGTCACCAAGCGCAGCATCATTAGTTACAGCCTCATTAGCCGCCGTGCCTTCGCCTTCGTGCGCCAAAGCGTAGCGGGCAATCGCATCATCAATTGCTGCTTTCTCTTCCTCGACTTCTTCGTTTTCGTCGTTTTCGTCGTCAACATCGTCAACATCGTCCAAAAACCCCGCTTGAGCGCGCACCAAGGCCAAATCTTCGACGTAATTTTCCATAAGTAAATCGCCGTCATCTGGGTGGAACGGCACTACAAAGGCAAATTGCAAGACGCCGTCGCTCGCGACTATTCTTGCGCCGAGAACATCATTCACCGCAATTTGTGTCGAGCCCAGTTTTTCGTATACGAAGGCGACTTCCATTTCATCCGCGAACAAGTCAAGCAGCTCCATGCCCTCGCCGGGATTGACCGACACGACGCGATAGGCGCGTAGCCCAGATAATCTCAAAGCTTCGTAAAACTCGCGATCCTCTAGCGACATCGGCCCACTTGCTTCCAAGTACCAATCCAAACCGGTTTGCGTTACACCACGCAGCTCAAATTCGCCGTCGATACATATAAAGTCGGTGAGTAACGTTGATACGCCATTTGAACCGGCGTGATCGCCCGAGTTCAGAAGCTCGCGCTCCTCAGCATCAAACTCAAAATAGAGCTCATCGGCTTGCGCTGGAATCTGACTGCGAAATTTAGCGGCGATCCAATCCGCCAAACGCCCAAGCCGGCGCGCGGTCAAGGACTCTAGGCTGGGCTGACTTTGCACCAGCAGACAGCAATGCTTGAATTTTTTGCCGCTACCGCAAGGGCAGCGCTCGTTTCTTCCGACGTGGGCCATGCGGTGCTCGGCTGTTGTAATTTGGAGTGCGAGCATAGCAATCGCCAAAGCCACACGCCGCTGCAGTGGTGCAAAGTTAATCGACCACGCGTCACGCTCAGGTGTTTTCATCGTCCGCACTGGGTGGCCCGCCCTGGCCCGCACTGGCCCGCATTGGCCCCGCACTGGGCCAAGATTGATGAACGCATAAATACCTTATGATCGCGCCTCTTTAATTGCCTACAGGGCGGTGCGATGCGTATTTTGGTAACCGGCGGCGCTGGATATATCGGCAGCCATGCTTGCAAGGCTTTATCCCAGGCCGGCCATACACCGGTGACTTTGGACAATCTTGTTTACGGACATCGCAACGCTGTGCGGTGGGGGCCGTTAGTGGTCGGTGACTTGCTCGATTCGCCGGCAATTGCGCAAGTATTACAAGAGTATGAGCCTGCAGCAGTCATGCATTTCGCCGCGTACGCTTATGTTGGTGAATCCGTTTTTGACCCCTTAAAATATTATCGCAATAATGTCGTCGGGTCGCTCAATTTATTTGAAGCAATGCGTAAAGCTGAGATCGACAAGTTGATTTTCTCGAGTACCTGTGCAACCTATGGATTACCAGTCGAAGAATTAATTTCGGAGTTACATCCGCAGAATCCAATTAATCCATATGGTCGCTCAAAATTAATGGTTGAGCAAATATTGCGTGATTTGGAGCCTGCATATCAGTTGCGCTCCATTTGCTTGCGCTACTTCAATGCAGCCGGTGCTGATATAGCAGGCGATATTGGTGAAAGCCACGACCCAGAAACGCATTTGATCCCGTTAGTTTTAGATGCAGCGGCGGCAATTAGGCCTGGTATTAATGTATATGGTAACGATTACGACACGCCGGACGGCAGTTGTATTCGCGATTATGTGCATGTTTCGGATTTAGCAGATGCGCATGTGCTGGCGCTTCAAGCCCTGCTAAATGGTGCAAAATCTAGCGCCTATAATCTTGGCAATGGCCGTGGCTTTTCGGTAAATGAAGTTATAGCGACAGCTAAGTCGGTTACCGGGAAAGAAATTTCCGTCAGTTATGGCGCACGTCGCGCGGGCGATCCTGCATCTTTAGTGGGTGATGCGACGTTGATTAAAGCTGCACTCGGTTGGAGTCCAAAGTATTCTGACCTAACCGACATTATTGAGAGCGCTTGGCGCTGGCATCAGCGCTAAGCCGACTACAGCGATGCCCGTCAAATTTGATCTTGATCAAGATGCTGACGTTATTCGCTGCTAGGTTTGAGCAAAAGCAAAGAGCGAGGTATTGCGATGGCTGCTGCACGGACGTTTTTGATCGCTTTGCGGGACCCTGAGTCCGCAGATAAGGCTTTGGCTAGGGCGCGGTGTTTGGCAAAAGCGGGGGATAAAATTATCCTTGCACATGTCGAACGTAGGACGTTATTTAATCTTTTGGGTGCGGGCGGGCTACGCCATGCAGCGCCGGATGTGGCGCAATTATTGACGACGACGTGGTTGAGTGCGTTGGTCGAGGCCATGCCCGGCGATGACAAAATCGCGATTGACTCAATCGTATTACGTGGCGATCCCGGCGCAACAATCGCGCGATATGCACGCACGATTGGTGCGACGGCGATTATCCTAGCCGCGCCACGCGCAGGCATCTTGCGGGAATATTTTCTGGGCAGCACTGCACTGGGAATTTTGCGGCATGCACCGTGCCCTGTTCTCGTCACGCGCGGCGAACGGGTCGGCAAATACCAAAGTGCTGCAGTGGCGATTGATCTCGACCCCGCGGCCGAGCGTGTGCTTAGCTCCGCCTTGTCGCTGTTACCGAAGGCGATACTCAGCTTGATTCATGTGTATCGATTGCCAAACGAGGGACTGCTGCGCACGCAGGGTGCGGCCGAGTCAGTTGTGACGTCACTGCGCAACAATATGCGTGCCGACGTGGAGCAGGCCGTTGCGGCAATGCATGCGCTAGCGCCGCTATCAAGCGTGCAGTTGGAACAAGGTTTTGCCGCGTCGGCCATATTGGAAGTGGTGCGTGAGCAAAATCCAGACGTTCTAGTGTTGTCGCAGCATCGCGGTAATTTATTGCAAGAGCGACGCATTGGTAGTGTTGCGCAATTTTTGCTCTATCACTGTCCATGCGATTTAATTTTGGTGCCCTGATGCGCCATTTTTCTTGAATCAATGACATTCCCGTCCAAATCGGAGTCGCCTGAGCCAGAAGCGCCGAAAGCATTTTTGGTGCCGTGTGCGCATTTGAATTTTTCCGCACCGTGGCGTTGGTTGGCGCTAGGTTGGCAGGATTTTCGACGTGCGCCGGGCGTGTCTTTGCTGTTTGGAGTGGTAATCATGTTCATCAGTGTAGCCGTGTCGGCTTTGGCCTGGGAATTGGGCCGCTTCGCGTTATTGGCAACTTTACTGTCGGGATTCGTTTTTATCGCACCGCTTATTGCCGTTGGGCTTTATTGTGTCAGCCGCGAGCATGAAGCCGGGCGAACGCCACGCTTGTCGCAGTCGTTTTCATTGGCGCGGCGGGTGCTGGGGCAGGCGGGCGTATTTGCGCTGATGCAGCTGGTGATTTTATTGGTTTGGTCGCGCGCCGGCATGATCTTGAGCGCTTTTTTCCCGGTGTATGCGCAAAATACCAGTTTACTGGTGCAGTTTT
>JBBQBR010000337.1:0-3939 GCA_038317875.1 Lysobacterales bacterium | reverse complement strand
AAACGATTGATCGTAGCGCCGGACGGCAAATAGTCGCCCTGAATCCACTCGACAAGAACGGGGCCGATTTTAGGGACGGCACCAAACAAACTGACGATCACCTGAGCGCCCCAAAAACTCATTTGGCCCCAGGGCAAAACGTAACCTAAAAACGCTTCAGCCATCAGCAAAAGCATAATCAACACGCCCAAAACCCAAATCAATTCGCGAGGCTTCTTGTAAGAGCCATACATAAAGGCTCGAAACATGTGCAAATAGATCACCACGAAGAAAAATGATGCACCCGTCGAATGCATGTAGCGAATGAGCCACCCGTAAGGGACTTCTCGCATAATGTATTCCACCGAAGCGAACGCACCCTCTTCTGTTGGCACGTAATGCATTGTCAAAAAGATGCCGGTGAGGATTTGATTGACCAACACTAATAAGGCAAGTGAACCAAAGTAGTACCAAAGATTGAAGTTTTTTGGTGCGTAATATTGGCCGATATGCTTGTTCCAAAAGTCGACCACTGGCATGCGCTGATCGACCCAGCCTAAAATTCCAGTTGCTTGTGAAGGAGTTGCGCGCGCCATTTATGCTGCCTCTTGGTCTTCGCCGATGATGATCGTGCCATCGTCAACAAAGCGATAAGGTGGAACTACTAAATTGGTTGGTGCAGGCGACCCGTTGTAAACACGCCCTGCCATATCGAATTTGGAATTGTGACAAGGGCAGTAAAAACCGCCTTTCCACTCTGAATCCCAGCTTTCTGGCTGCAATTCTGGGTGGTATTTCGGCGAGCAGCCTAAATGCGTGCAGCTGCCAACTAACACTAGCAGCTCTGGTTTAATCGAGCGATAGGCGTTATTTGCGTATTTTGGCTGTTGATCGATAATGTCGCTTTTTGGGTCTTTCAATCGAGAATCTTCACCGGCTAACGCGGCTAAAGTTTCTTTGCTGCGACGAATAATCCAAACCGGGCGTTTGCGCCAGACTTCAATCAATTGCCCGCCTTCCTCAATCTTGCTGATGTCGGCCAACGTAGCCGCACCCGCTGAAAGCGCCTTAGCGCTCGGTTGAAATGTACTTAAAAACGGTATTGCTGCAGTTGCAACACCGGCACCGCCGACGACCGCACAAGTGGCGGTTAAAAAGCGTCGCCGACCTAAATCAGTCTGCTCTGCCATGGCTAAACCTCAAGCTATTAAAAAGAAATTTGGTATGTTTATGCCGCGAATCTACAGCGGCCAACACAACGCGGCAGCTTAACGCTGAATCGCGATGTTAGACATTCAGTTTACAGGAACCGCTAGGACCCAGACAATCAAAACCTAGCTTCTTTCACATTTAGTTTTGGTTCCACAATGCTAATCGGCAAAACAATATTTTCGGCGAACAGTCATGCAACCCTCTAAAAATTCGGCCTTCATGCCGCGCCGTTGGTTTAATTTGAACTTTCTAGTGATGTGCACGCTTGCGGGGCTTGCGCTCGCATTCGTTGTAACGCAGCTGCGACCACCACCAAAAGTGGCATCCACTAGCCGTGGCTTTGCAGCGGCTGTACAGCGCGCTAGCCCCACGGTCGTGAGTATTTTTGCGGACAAAATTGTCACAGAACAAGCCCTCGGCACGGTCCAAGACCCAACTTTGCGCCGATTCTTAGGCGTATCGCCAGTCGGCCCTGCGCGCCAGCGTTTAGAACAAAATTTAGGCTCAGCGGTTTTGGTACGCAGCGACGGCACGATGATTACCAACGATCACGTAATCGCTGGATACGACAATATTCGTGCCGTGCTCTGGGACGGCCGCATCACCCGAGCCAGCGTTGTAGGGCGCGACGCCGAAAGCGATTTAGCGGTACTAAAAGTGGACTTAGACGGGTTGCCCGCTGCACAATTTGCCGCGCCGGGCGCACTGCAGGTGGGGGATATCGTTTTGGCGATCGGTAACCCATATGGCTATAGCCAAACAGTGACCAGTGGCATTATTAGCGCCTTGCAGCGGCCAGATCGTAATCTGAGCACGTTTATTCAGACCGATGCTGCCATTAATGTTGGCAATTCCGGCGGCGCGTTGGTCAATGTAGATGGCGAACTGGTCGGAATAAATACCGCAGCGCTGGATCGAGTGGATGCGGGCGTTGCCGTACCCGGCATCAGTTTTGCGATCCCGGCCGATGTTGTACACAGCGTTCTGGAAGCCATTTTGCAAGACGGGGAGGTGATTCGCGGCTGGATGGGCGCAATTTACACCGAGCGCGGCGTCGTTAGCATGGGCGGAATTCCAGTGCGCGTCGTGCTGGTACAGGATTTGTACCAAGGCGCGCCCGGCCTTGCTGCAGGCATGCTTCCTGGGGATGTCCTCGAACGCTTTAATGGCACGCTAATCAATAGTGCGAATCAACTCAATGCCCTAGAAGCGGCAACGGCGCCTGGAAGTGCGGTGTTGGTTAGCGCCCGGCGCGCGGGCGTGCCTATTGAGTTTAATTTGACTTTGACTAAGCGGCCCAGATTACGTGGCTAACTCATTTTAGCGGCGTGCCGAAGGCACGTCCGCTTAAAAAATTGTTAGGCCACAGCACTGAGTTCCTCCACAGCACTGAGTTCCTTAACAGCACTGAGTTCCTCCAAAGTGATGTGCAATTCCGAACCATTTCCCGTGACGACTAACTCGACAAGCACTTGCTGGCCATTGTTGGTTGGAACCAACAGCTCTAATAGCGCGACTAAGCCAGTGTCGTTTGGTTGGAAGTAGCTGACCTTTGGAGCGTTTCTGCCAAGCGGTGCCAAGGCTACGGCTTGAAGCTCGTTGAGACAGCATGCTAAATCTTGTTCAATGGCCTTCATTGGATTTCGGTCAAAGGCCAATGCGTACCCGAAGCGCTCCGCAAGATCGGAAAATTTGCCACAACAAATTAGATTGACTGCCTCAATGCCGAAGGCGGCTAGCAAGTCTTCCTCAAGTTGAGCGTGCGTGATCTGCATCCGCGGCTTACCGCTTAGTTCGGCGAATTGCGCTGACTGCCACGCTGGCGATTTCAGCGCCTTCGATGCGGATCGGCGCGCCGGGCGGTGGTGCGTAGGCTTGCGCGTAGACGACTTCATAAGTTGCGCTCACGCGGCCATCAGCATCCACCGGATAGTGCTGAATCATCTGCTCAATGGCCGCTTTACCGCCCAGCCCGCTGCGTCGAGCGTTGAGCGCATTGGTGGCACCGATTGCCTTTAGCTCCGCCAACAGCGCGCGCACGTCCGGGTAACTCAGCGTGTAGCGCTCAGTGCTTAACACCGGGTCCTTAAAGCCAGCGCGTAAAAGCGCATCGCCGACGTCATGCATGTCTAAAAACCGATTGACATGCGCGCCTTGATCAACTTGCGCCCAAGCGTGGCGCAGCTCCATCAGCGTGTCCGGACCAAAATTGGTAAATGTGACGAGCGCATCGACTCTGAGCACGCGCCGCCACTCAGCAAACAATGCGGGCAAGTCCAAGCACCACTGTATGCACAGATTAGAAAACAATACATCGGCGCACTCCGTTGCTAGGGGCAGCATAGCCGCATCACCTGCAACGCGGTGTATGGCCGGTTCGGCAAACGGATTCCAGCGTGATTTGACGGGAATTTGCGCCAGCATCGGCACCGCAAAATCAAGCGCTACGATTTGCGCATTTGGAAACGCGCGCCGTAGCGCCAAGGCACCACGGCCCGGACCACAGCCTATGTCTAGTAGCCGTTGCGGTGGCGATTTAATCGCGTCCAAACGCTCAAGCAATTGATCTTCGACGATATTTTGCAGCGCCGCAGCAGCCAAATAGCTGTTTGCGGCGCGGCCAAAATGCGCCCGAACTGCGCGCCTAGAAAGCGCTGCTGAATCCACTGGCATTGAACTTTACTTCGTGTGTGTGTGCAAACGCTGCCTTATTCGGCTACAGCCTTACCCAACAACCAATGCGCAAGC
>JBBQBR010000336.1:0-3943 GCA_038317875.1 Lysobacterales bacterium | reverse complement strand
AAATGCTCATGGCGCATTGTGCCCAAGTTCCAGTGCTAATTTCGCTTTTGCGCGTGCCAAATCAGCACGCCACGGATCCAATGCGACCGCTAGTTCAAGCTGTTGCTCGGCGCGCTGACCTTGATTTGCAATAATCGCCAGCCGTGCACGTTCAAAATGCACGATTGCGCGTTCCGGTCGTCGCCAAGGGGCAAAAGCGTCGAGTGACAAAAGGCTTTGCGGCAAGTAGCTCAGCATTGCAAAAACGGCGAACAATACGGCTACAGCATTAGTCCAAGCGCCGCCAATCCGCGCTGGCGTGACAGCCACAGAGGCATCTAGCTGAAGTTTTGGCACAAACATAGAACCCAAAAGTAGCGCAGATAGAGCCTTTTCAGCACTCAGCGCAAAGCCAAACTGCCACGCAATTAAAGCGGCGATTAGCGCAAACAGGGTAACATTGCTGGTGGCAATGCGACTGCGCCAAAGGCTGTACATCAAAACGAGCCAGCTCAACACCCCGAGCAAACCTATACTTAAATAGCCATCCAGTAGCATTTGATGCGCGCGATCTGGCATCTCGCCGGGCGCTCGGTTCGGTAAGTTTTGCTCAAGTAAAGCCACTTGCGAATCCGGGCCATAGCCCAGCCAGGTTCGTGCCGCCGGAAAAGGTTCGCGATACCCCAAACTATCTACCAGCGTGATTTCTGCGGGTTTCAATGCGGCATTAACTAATTCGCCGCGCGCACGTAAGGAATCGGTGCGAAAATTCATCAGCACCGCAGCGCATGCAACAAGCGCAACCAAGCCTATAATTCTAAACATCTTATTGTGACGAAGTTGCAGTAGCGCTACCACGGAAAGCGCAATCCAAGCGGCCCGAGTGCCTGATAACAGCAAACCTGCAGCACCAAAAAATAGTGCGCAATTGAGCATTCGCACGAAAAGCGCGCCGTGATTCGAACGGCTTGCTTGAAAACGCACTGAAAACAAAAACACCCATGCAATCACGAGCCAGCCGCCCAAGGCCATGGGGTTGCCAAAACTGGCAAATGCCCGCCAGCCAAATGCACGGTGCCATCCCGATTCGGATAAGCCAGGCTCATGCAAACCAACGGCTGAAAAAATTGGCGTTTCCCAGCCCAAAAATTGCACGAACGCCCAAATCCCACTGACGCTTATCGCAACAATGACAGGCGGAATAATGATGGCGGCCGGCACCCGCGCCAAGGCCAGAATTGTGCAGCACACGAGTACCAACGCCCCTTGTGAACGCTCATAACTGCCGATGAAAGCGCGCGCGGGGTCAAGCGCAAACACTACCGACGCTGCGAGCATGAGCAGCCAAATTATTACCGCCACCCGCACCTGCCTTGGCCACGTCGACCAAATCAACATAGCCCGCGGGATCAGCATCGCGGCGGCTAGGCTTAAACAAAGCACTTTGGGCCGCTCAAAATCACGCCCTAAACCGAATGCGAAAACCGAACCGCAGATCGCCAGCCATACCGCCATCGTTAGCCATATTAGGTTTGTCCGTGCAATACTCACCGGCTTAGATAACTGACGCGTTTTTGCAAAAACTGACATTTATGGCGCAATTCAAACCCTCTTGGTTACTTTATGGAGCTACAGGCTACACCGGCGCGCTCATCGCGGAAATGGCTAAAGCGCGTGGCGCCGAGCCGATTTTGGCAGGCCGCAGCGCCAATAAGCTAAAAATATTGGCAGAAAAATTAGGCTTGAAATTCCGCGTTTTCAATATCGAAGACCGCGCCGCGATGGATAAAGGCATGCAGGGCATCAAATTGATGCTGAACTGTGCCGGGCCGTTCACCCAAACATCCGTACCACTGGCACAAGCTGCGATTCGAAATGGCGTGCATTATTTAGACATCGCCGGTGAAGTTCACCCGATTCGCGCGCTGCAGCGCTTGGACGAGCGTGCCAAGGAAGATGACGTGATGCTGCTTTCTGGCGTCGGCTTTGGCTGCATGCCCAGCGAAGCGTTGCTAGCCTTTATCAAGGCCCAGCGCCCAGGTTTAGTACGCGCACAAATCGCGTCCGCAGTAGACGGCGCAGTCTCAAAAGGCTCTATTCAAGCCCTATTCGAGTGCCTGCACATGCCCGGCTACACGCGGGATCGCGGCCAACTGGTCGCAGCCAAACCGGGCGAAACGAAACTGAATGTCGATTTTGGCCCCGGTGGCAAACGCACCTGCGTTACCAACCCCTGGCGCGGTGATCTTTTTACCGCAGGGCATGGCTTGGGGATCGCGCATTTGGAAACTTACACGCACTTCCCTTGGTATGTCGGTGATTTATTCCGAAAACCAGAAATTGCACAAGGAAAGGGACTTCTTGGCAAGTTGGTCGCTTTTGGCCTAAGCAAAATGGCGGACGGCCCAAGCCCAGCAAAGCGCGCTAACAGCAAGAGCTATATTTGGGCGGAAGGTATCGACGAAGATGGCCGCAAAGCGGGCGGCGTGGTGACCGGTCCAGGTCCGTACGAAGTCACTGCACTATGTGCACTGTATGCAGTCGAGCAGGTTTTAAAAGGCAAATACAAAGGCGGTTTCGTCACTTGTGGCGAATTATTTGGTAGCGACCCACTAAAAGCGATACCGGGGATAAACTTCACCCCGTCCGTTGAAGCTTGACCGTTCTATCGCACCCCCAAGCTGTGCCACAATCACGCCGCTTCTAAAGCAGGGCCCATAGCTCAATTGGTTAGAGCAGCGGACTCATAATCCGTTGGTTCACGGTTCAAGTCCGTGTGGGCCCACCAATTAAATCAAAGACTTACGCCGGTTTATGCCACGGCTTGGAATGCAGTTAGCTGAGCTGTGAACCAATCTGTGAACCAATAGGGTCAAAATTTGACCGATTCGCGGGTGTGTGCAGAAATTTAGGCGACGAATCTAGTTCAATAATCGAGCCAGCAATTTTGGCCCCGGTGGTTTGCCGCCTGCCTATGGGTCTAAATCCAGCGGCTTCGGTTTGAACAATACTTGCCAATCCGGGCCGGGGTTTATCTGAATTGGTGCGGCTTCGGGCGCTTTCTCACTCCAGCCCATGCGCGTTCCCGCCCAATAGGCAGCTTCCTTAAAGTTTCCGGGTTTGCATGCCATCGAGTAAAGATTTGACGCCACTCGCAAGTTTGCATCCGTCCGCGCCTGGCTCAGCTCAGTGCGATAACGGCGCACCAACGTGCTGACGCTTATACGCAAGAACTTGGCAACCTCGTCGCGCGGATAGCCTAAGAGGCCCGTTAGCTCCGCAACTTTAAGCCGAGACTCCGCGGTCGGCTCGTGGATTTTCGTGCGCTTGTGCTGATCCGGCCCGCGTCTGTTTACCATGGTCCTACCCCCCCTCTTTCTGTGATCGAAATTGTAGCGTAAAAATAACGATTGTCGCGATAGTTGTGCACGTTTGCACACGTAATTTTCAGCAAAAATGCCTGTCCAGACACAAGTAACGCAATTTATCAGCTAATAGACGACATTCGCGGGTGTTGGGCGATTTTTGGATATTGACGAATTAAGCGAGTTTTCGAAACATCACAAGTCATAGAAACTAATGGGTTAATATTAACCGATTCTTTTTCAGCGCTCGGCCTGCCCGCGTTGGTGCCTTCGCCTGGGTGCTGAGCGATAGCCGGGTGTTGGGCTGCCAGTCCTGGCGCTGATGGTGACGCAAGCGGCCGTGCGTGCGGCGTGGATCGATTACTGAGTAACCGCCCCAGTCTTGCGCTGTCATTACTGCGTAATAACTGTAACGCCCATGTTCGGCCTGCGGGTTTCCTGCCGGTCGATTTTGTCCGGCAATCTCAAGTATTCGACGCCAAGGCAGCGCGACACCCTCGCCCCGATTGCGGCCCGGGCTGCCTGTATCTGCTCCAGGCTGTAACCCAACTCCGCGCCCTCGGCTTCGACAATTTTCGCCGTTTGAATGCTGTCGAGCG
>JBBQBR010000335.1:0-3955 GCA_038317875.1 Lysobacterales bacterium | reverse complement strand
ACCACCGTGCACGCAAATGCAAACGCCCTTGCCATCGGTACACGTCGCGCTTTCCTTTGTCTGGACACCAATGGCACCGATCCAGATGAACCGCGCGTTCCAGTACCGGTCGATTTCACCGTCGTTGATCCTTTGATCTTCCAAAACGGCTTCGAAGGCCCGTAGTAGTCGGTGCGCGGCATTGGCGGTGCGCGGCATTGGCGGTGCGCGGTCTAGACTGCGCACCGCAACTGCCAATAGTGACTGTTAAAGTTCAGCCACGCTTTCCAAACTGATCGAAGAATGCAACGATTTCTGGGACGTACCAGTAAACAAAAACGCCCGCATTAGCCGGGCGTTTTTGTTTCTGAGGGTTGCCAACGCCAAGCCTAGCGCTGAGTTTTGGCGTTTTTCCTGTTTTACAAATCAATCACATAAACACCGCGCCCGTAAGTCGCCACATAAAGCTTGCGGGTGCTGTTTTGCACTTCTAAATCGGTGGCGACTGCGCCGACTGGCATGCCGGTGTCATAGCGCTGAAAGTTTACGCCGCCATCAAAGCTTCGAAATACACCAACGTCAGTAGCAACAAACACTTTTGCGCCATCGGCAGGATCCACGGCAACGCTGTTGGCTGGCACGTCCGGCAAACCGCCGCCGCGCGCGACCCAGGTTGCGGCTTGGTCGGCGGAATAATAGAGTTTGCTGCCGCCAAAGCTGCCGCGCGTGACAAACACGCGGAGCAGATTGTTCGGATCAACCGCAATATCGGTCACCACGCCGCCTGGGAAGTTGTTGGTGACGTTCGCACTCGGTGGCGTGTTGGTCGCGGTGACATTAAATAGACGCCAGATTCGGCCCCAGGTGTCCCCCACGTAGAGCGTGAGCGGGTCGGTGGCTAATTTGCGCACCGGCGTGATCACTGATATGGGTGCGTTCTGGCTCAAATTGTTGCTAATTTTGGTCCAGCTGACGCTACCGCCCGCGACGTTGCTGCTGGCCCGATAAACTGAGCTGGAGCCTAAGAAAACAAAGCCAGCAGCACTTGCGCCTTTGGCAATAAACGAAAATGGCTCGCCACTGACTAAGCCGCTGGTTGATACGCCCGCGAACGTGCCCGACGCACCGCCTTGATCCGAGCGCCACATGCTGGGCACGGTCGGCCCTTGATTATTGAAAGGCGTGTAGCCGAACTGGAACACGATATTGGGATTACCGGTGTCCACCAAGGTCGTGCCGCCATCGCCATTGGCAACGGTGGCGGCCCATAAATTGCTGCCAAAGCGCCCGACACTGGAATTGTCTTGGGTGCCGCCAAAGACAGCGTTGAGCGTGCTCGGATGCACCGCGATATCGTAAAACTGAGTCATCGACAGGCCGTTGTTCAAATTGACGTAGCTGCTGCCGCGATTATCGGTGCGCCAAAGACCGCCATCGCTGCCGATCCACAGCGGTGAAACGGCGGGCACCGGGCCCAATGCCAAACGCGCAAAGCGCACGACATGGGTATCTTGGTGCACCTGTTGGCTGCTGCCCCAGCTGTTGGTCATCACATTAAAAGTCGTGCCGCCATCGGTTGAAAGCCATGGGCGCACGAAGCCCAGAACGATCACCGGTTTGCTCGGGTTGCTAGGCCGCACTGGGTCAATATCCAGGGTGACGTTGTAGTCGCACTGACCATCACAAACATTCGCTTTCACCAGTGCCCAGGTGGCGCCGGAATCGATCGTGCGAAATAGATCGGTGCGGGTCAACGACGCACCTGCACCTGCGGGCAAATAGGAGAACCGATACGCGGCGTAAACCATGCGGCTGTCATACGACACCGTCGCGAGGCGCACCGTGCCAATGCTGGTCACAGTCCCTAGATTTGGCATGCTGACATTCACGCTCGGCAGGCCGTTTGCTAAACGCACCCAGCTTTGACCAGAATTCGTTGACTTCAACACGCCGTTGCCAGTCACCGCTGCATACGCGATCGCGCCATCGCTGCGTAGGAAGCTAACGTCCTCAGCGGCACCTTGCGCCACTTTGCTCCAGCTCGCGCCGCTATCGGTACTGCGAAAAATGCCGCCGGATTGTTGCGAACCGCCGTTGCAGAAACTGGTGCCGCTGACCAGCACGGTGGCTGTCGGCGCGGGGCTGGTTGAGACGGAAGTTATGTGCGAAAGCGCAAGCGTGCCGCTGCCATTGCGCTGCGTGAAGCTGCTGCCGCCATTGGTAGACAGATATAAACCCTGACCAAAATAGTCCACACAGGAATTATTGCGCTCGCCCGTACCCACCCACACGCGCGTGGCATTGCCGGGCTCATACCAAATCGCGCCAATGGTTTGCGTGCCGACGTTATCGAACACTGAGGTCCAGGAAGCGCCACCATTCGTGCTTTGCCACAGCCCGCCGGAGGCACCACCTACCAGCAAATTGCTAGTGCTCGCGGGGCTTTGCGCAAACGCAGAAACGCGGCCATTCACTGGCGATATCTGCCAATTGAACATGGTCATACCGGCCGGGCCAATTGATGTCCACGAACCTGCTGCGCGTGTCGGCGGCGCGCTCGCAAGCTCTTGTGCCGCAGCGCTGCGCATCTCGGAATAGTTGTAAGCGCGCGTTGCATAGCGCCCCAAATCCAAGCCGCGCATGCTCCAAAAGTAGCGCTGCCGTTCGCTGATTTGTGCTTGCTCGCCGAGCTTGCGTTCAATCGCAACGGAGGTCATTTCAGGTGGTTTGCTGGTGCTGTCGTCAGATGCAAGTTGCGCGAATGCGCAGTTGCTCAACAGCGTGAGCGCCATGAGGTTCAAAACGTTTTTCATAGATGCCATCGAGCCGAGTCGGGGGCACAACTCTATTCGGCAACTCAGACTTAAGTCTTACAGAAAAATCTGCACGCCTTGCAAAAATGTCGCAATAAAGCAGAAGTTGGCGGCCATAAGCAAGTGTTGAAGCCTGGTTTAAAGCTGCAAAAGTGCGGCCTGCTCAAGCTCATCCTTGCCTTTAATCCCGGCATCCAACGTCGCAACCTGACCGCCAAAATGCACAGCAAGGCGCAGTAAATAGCGATCTGTGGTTTGCTTATGGACATCGAAACCATGCGGTTGGAATGCAGGGTCGACTAAAGATAGGGCGTCTGGCCAAAATACATGGCGGTGATGCGCATGCAGCTGACGCAAAACCACAAGCGCGTCATTCGGGGAAGCAAATGGGTTTGCATAGCGGGGATTGCTGGTGATGCGGACAAAACCCAGTTCGGTGATCGGACAAGTTGCGATTTTTTGCCCGCTACCGGCAAACCATGCACGTGCTTTGGTATGCATGCTGTGCATGGGATCAAAGAGCGCAATCAAAACATTGACATCAAGTAGCGCGATCACAGGCAGCTCAGTCACAGCTCGTCACGCAGCGCATTTACGGACGCCAAAGTCGCGCTGCTTGCACCCGGCTGGATCGGCATGAATGGCAGACCGGTGCTATCGGGCTTGGGCGTTACCGGCAGCAATGCGCTGCGCAGCAATTCGCTAACCAGCTGTCCAGCAGTTTTACGCTGCCTTTGCGCAGCAAGCTTGATCGATTCTAAAACATCGGCATCCACATCAAAAGTGGTTCGCATCAATACACTCTTTGGCATCAAAATTGCATCTTACATCAATAAAAAATTTGATGCTATTTTAAAAGATGGTGCAAAGAAACGTTATGGCGCACTAGGTTTGATGGATCGCAAAGTGCATCAATCGGGTCGTATATTTTGCTGTGACGCATTTGCTGTAAGGCATATTTTATGAAACTGCGTGGCGGCTCATGGGTTTCTGACAGTTCGGATGCCGAAGTGCTGGCGGCTGCGGTTAGTTTAGGCTTGACGGTGCAGAAAAATTCTATTGATCGCTCAAACGACAGCTTGGCACCTGCAATACCGCTTATAAAACAGGCAAAAAAGCTCGTAGAAAAGCAGGTAGAGGACACCCGTTTTATAAAAACAATG
>JBBQBR010000334.1:0-3958 GCA_038317875.1 Lysobacterales bacterium | reverse complement strand
CCCGCAGCGCGCGCCCGGTAAATCTTGCTTCTGGCCCCTGCACTGCATAATCGATCCACATACTGTTGCGATCAGCCATCGGTAGCGGCACTACTTCGTTGACAGCGCCATATTTGTCGGTCTTCGACAGCGCAATTTTGCTGCTATCGCTGGCTACAAGCGTCAGCTGTTTGTTTTTTTGCACATCAACCAAAAACAGCCCGGCGCGTTCGGAAAATGCGGCACGCTCGGTCGTACTTAACGTATTCAAATCAAGGCCCAAATAACGTGCAAATAGCGTGCGCGCACCAGGCCTGCGCTCACGCTCGTAGACCCACGCGTGCACGCGCACCTGCACTTTGCCCGATGCGTCGGTTTTCGCGGTGGTGTTTTGCAGCTGGACAACTTCATCTGCTTTCAGCTCGTGCTGGCGAAATGCCGCGAAGGCGCTGGTATTGAACAACAGCAGGTAAAGTGAGACGGCAACTAGATGACGAAGTTTGTACAAGCTGGGCAACATAAAACTCCGATCGTGGATTGAAATTTTAAGCGCTGAAGCTAACACTCAACGCATCGTTTGACGATCTCTGTTTTGGGTGTTTGTGTTTATGATTGCAATTCAAATAGCCGTTCGCACTGAGCTCGTCGAAGTGCACAGCCTAGTCCGAGCTTACGGAGGCGAGGGTGTTGCACGATGCGCTGGCCAAGCTCCGCGCTCCGTTAGAAAACATGCGGCTCTGCCCTTCGACGGGCTCAGGGCGAACGGCTCTACTACTGAATTGTTTCTAGTGCCCATAACCATCGCATTGACTGAGCGCCATGTCTAAGCGCCATGTTTGACACCCACTGCCACTTGGACGTTAGTGAATTTGCTCATGATCGCGCAGCAGTGCTGACGCGTGCCCGGCAAAGCGGCGTGCACTCGCAGCTGATTCCGGCGATTGACCAAAGCCACTGGCAAGGCATTGCCACGCTATGCGCAGAAAATGACGGGCTTTACCCGGCATATGGATTGCATCCTTTATATCAAAGCGCGCATCACCCCGAACATTTGCCTAACTTAACAAGCTGGTTGCGTACGAACCGCGCAGTGGCGGTGGGTGAGTTTGGTCTGGACTATTTCGAGCCGAACGTCGAACGCAGCGCGCAAAAGGAATTTTTCGAAGCGCAGTTAAAAATTGCCCGCGACTTTGATTTGCCGGTAGTGCTGCATGCGCGCCGCGCGCTCGACGAGGTGATTACGGGTTTGCGCAAATACGGCGTCAAAAAAGGCGTGCTGCACAGCTTTTCCGGCAGCCAACAACAGGCAGATAGCTTAATAAAACAAGGACTTAAGCTAGGTATTGGCGGGCCAGTCAGCTACCCCAGGGCGCAGCGCTTGCGTGGCATTGTCAAGAATATGCCGGTGGAATCGCTGTTATTAGAAACAGATGCGCCGGATCAACCCCTGTGTGGTTTTCAGGGCGCGCGCAATGAACCGGCGCAGCTGGTGCGTGTGCTTGAAGTTATTGCTGAGTTGCGCGGGATCGCTCCCGCTGAGCTTGAACGTGCGACCGATTTAAATGCTGCGCGGGTGTTTGGGATTGCCGCTTGGCGGGCTGATGTTGCAGCGTTAGCTAGGCCCCATCTAAATCCAATTATCTGACGACCACCCGAATCCTACGCTCCGCCCTGCCGCCCAGATTATCAACAACGCTAATCAAAATTTCTTGCGCTCGGCCGGGCGCGTAGCGCAAACCTACGCCCGGCGCGCTGGTGCCTGCGTAGTTACCATTGGCAAACCAATACAGCTCGGTTACACCTGCAGCCGCACTCGCGCGTAGCACCAGTGTCTGAGCTTTGAGTTCGGCGGCGGTTAATCGGTAACTGACGTTGTTCAGTGGCGCGGTTATTTTTGGCGCTTCGGCTTGAACTAATGCGCAATTCGGTGCAGTTTTTAGATGTAACCCGGCGGCGGCAAAGCTTTGCGCGATCTCGCTGGGCCAAAACTCGCGCACCTCGGTGCGTAAGTCGGGGTTGACTACGCCACTGTTTTGGCAAACTGGCGTGCTGGTTTTTGGGTCGATATAAACGCGTCGATGCACGTCTGAAACGCGGATAGGTGACACCCCTGGAATAAACCAAGTCTTGGTTCGTACCGGGCACTCTAGATTCGGTAAGTCACCGCTTGCCGCGCAGACATCGAGCTGGATTACGTTCAACGGTGTGCTATTGAGTTCCTCTTGCGCATCCGGCGTCAGCTTGATGCGCTTGCTGGCATCTAGATCATTCGCAATCGCGAAAAATAACGGTGCGGCGGTCTGGCCGCCAATGAGCGCCGGGTTGCTGGCACCATCAAAATTCCCCACCCAAACCACCAATACAAATTGCCCGAACATGCCCGCCGACCAGGCATCGCGAAAGCCCCAAGAAGTGCCGGTTTTCCAGGCCACCGGAAAGGTGGCGGCGCGGTTTGCTGCCTTGGGCCTGGGGTTGGTGTAAAGCATTTGGCGGGTGATGAAGGCGGCTTCAGGCGTCAGCAGCGGCGTGCCGGGCACTTGCGCTTGCGCTTGTGCCTGCAAATAGCGCAATGGCCGCAGCCGGCCGTCATTGCCCAGCATGGCATACAAGGCTGCTAATTCTGCCGGGCTAACTTCGCCGCCGCCCAAGGCCAGCGCCAAACCATAGTGCGCTTCCGAGGCAAGATTTCGAATGCCAGCGTGGCTTAACAAGCCATAGAGTCCGCCCGCACCCAGCTTGGCCGCCACGCGCACCGCCGGTACATTGCGGCTGCGCACCAAGGCCTCGGTCACGCTGATCGGCCCGCGAAACCTGCCGTCGAAATTTTCCGGTGCGAAACTACTGAAATTGGTGGCGACGTCGGCCAAAATCGTTTTGGGATGCAGCAAACCTTGATCGATTGCCAGCGCATAAATCAGCGGCTTTAACGTTGAGCCCGGCGAGCGCTGCGCCTGCGTGCCATCAACTTGCCCGTCGATCTCGGAGCGATTAAAATCCGCTGAGCCAACCAAGGCCTTGACCGCCATATCGTTGCGATCCACCAATAAAATGGCGGCGTTATTGATGCCGCTTTGGCGCTCGCTGCCGAGATAGCTTTGCAGCTGGCGTTCGACAATGCGCTGTAATGACAGATCAATCGTGCTCAGCACCGGCTCAGTAACCGGATAAGCGCGCTGTATTTCATTGAGCCGCAGGGCAAGCCGGGCGGCATGCGGCGCATTTTGGGGGTGATGTCGCCCAATCACCAAGGGCGCTTGGAACAGTGCATTGTCGCGCGCAGCGTCATTGGGCAATTGTTCTTGCCACAGCTGATACAGCGCTGCACGCGCGTGCTTTAACTCAGCGCTCAACGCCAAACCTGCCAGCGCAACTTTTGGCCCGCGATGGCTGGGGCGCTGCGGCAATACCGCTAGCGTCAGCGCTTCCGGCAGGCTCAATGCCGATACCGGTTTGTCAAAATAAATAAGACTTGCCGCCCCTGCGCCTTCGATATTTCCGCCGTACGGCGCAAGGTTTAAATACGCCTCCAATAAGTCATGTTTGGAATAACCCGCCTCAAGTTTGAGCGCATACGCAATTTGCTTTAATTTGCCCCAAACCGAACGTGTGTGCAGGCCATATTTCAAACGCGCCAACTGCATCGTCAACGTCGAGCCGCCCTGAGTACGCCCGCCGCCATAGCTCGATAGCGTCGCCAGCGCCAGTCGATAAGGATTCACGCCCGGGTGGTAGTAAAACCAACGATCCTCTTTCAGCAGCGTCGCTTGCACTAAGGACGGCGCAAAGTTTGCCAACGGTTGCCACAAGCGAAAGCGATCATCCGAGGCAAGCGTGAGCTGCATCAGCACGCCCTGTTCGCTCAACACCACGCGTGAAA
The DNA here is from genome assembly GCA_038317875.1 of Lysobacterales bacterium. Taxonomy (GTDB): domain Bacteria; phylum Pseudomonadota; class Gammaproteobacteria; order Xanthomonadales; family SZUA-5; genus JANNYA01. Next base: position 102 of record JBBQBR010000334.1, on the reverse strand, counting down.
GCGGCAAGCCTGCGAAAAGCGTTTGCCGCGGCAGGTTGCGATAAATACCTAGCGCAACGATGCATGCCAAGATAAAAGCGAGCCATCGACGCGTTCGGTAGC
>JBBQBR010000333.1:0-3961 GCA_038317875.1 Lysobacterales bacterium | reverse complement strand
AAAGCTAATCGGTGCATTCAGCACGAAGTCTTTGCCAGACAGGTTAAGTGTTGCCGCTTGCGCATCGGCTTGTAGGTGAATGTCGGCATTGTTAATGCCTGGGATGCGGCCGTTCGGCAAAATACTGAGCGCTTGCGCCTTTATTTCCGTGCGCCACGGGCGCTTGGGGCCGAACTGCGCACGGAGTTCGATCAGTTTGCCGCTGAGCGCAAATTCCGCCAATGTGCGCGCTTGTTCAAGCGCCAAATGCGCACCGGCGGCCTGGGTAAATGCCGCCAAGTCAATTCCTGCCTCGGCAGTATCCGCAAGAAGTGGCGGAGGGTTTTTGTCGCCAGCAACTATAGACACCGCACCGGAAGCGTCCAAGGTGGCGGCGAAGGGCAGTGAGTTACCTACCGATCCAGGAAACAAACCTGCAATCCCAGTGGCTTTTGCAGGCATTCCAGGCAAGCTGAGCGCGCCTAGCCAATCATGGCCGTTGCGGCTGCCAAACTCTAAGCGCATCGTGGTTTGCTGGCGCGCATTTAGGGTGCTGATCTTTGCATAACCCTGACTGGGCTTACTGTCGCTCAGGGTCAACCAAAGCTTGCTGTCTAGGGTGCCAGCCAGCGTCTGCGGAGCAACACCGCCATCAGTGCCGACATCAACGTCACCATTAGCGTGATGAAACAACGCGGCGAAGCCCTGCAGGTCATCGAGCGTCGTTGCAACCGTTTCACCGTAAAGCATTAGCGTGCTGGTGCGCTCAAGCCATTGCGCGCGCAGTGCAATTTGTCCGCGCGATGCCAAGCCATTGCGCGTGGGTGCGGAAAACTGTAGTGCAGCGCGTAAAACTTCCCCTTGACGCCGCAAAATCAGCGATACCCCGTCAAAATGACTGAGTTTGCCCGACAGTGGGCGCACCGAGATGGTGGCGTTGCGGATCGACAATTGGCCGACCGAATTTAATAGCGCAAGTCGCTGCGCATTGGATAGCGTAACGGGTTCACGATGACCGAGCCCTTCAAGCTGCCAGCCGGTACTGGTCTGCGCTAACGTTAGCTGAGCACCCATTACCGAGAGATCCTGCACCCACCGTCGGCCTGGGACAAAACCAAATGGGTCTAGTTCTATTTCAGCGTTTTCAATATTCAATCCGCCGTTTTCGGCGCCGCTGTTTTGGTTGGCTCCAATGGTTAACGTGCGCACCTTCAGCTTTGGGCGCACCTGCCAGTCTGATTGCACGCCGTCTATTTTTACCTCAGCGTGTAACCAGGCGCTGAGGTTGCTTTGCACCACTTCTGGATGTGCAGCAAGCCACGGCAGCGCCAGTTTGGCTAAGGAAATTACCAGCGCGCAAGCGATGATTCCTAGCGCAATTATCCGCACCAGAAATCGTCGAAACCTGCCCCGAACTTTAGCCGCTGATGTCACAGAAGTACGACGTCATACTGCTCGGGTGGATACTGCTCTTCAGCTTTGAATCGAATGGTTTTCCCGATGAACAGCTCCAATTCGGCCAGCGCTGCGGACTCATCATCGATAATGCGATTCACCACATCGGTGGCAGCGACCACGAGCAGGCTTTCGGCTTCAAATTGCCGCACTGAACGCGTAATTTCGCGAAATACTTCATAAACCATGGTTTCGACCGACTTCACCGTGCCGCGCCCACCGCAGGCGCTGCACGGGTCGCACAGTTGGCGTTCCAAGCTTTCGGTCGTGCGCTTGCGCGTCATTTCCACCAAACCGAGCGGGCTCATTTCATAGACCGTGGTTTTCGCGTTATCTTTTGCCAGCGCTTTTTCTAATGTTCGCAGCACTTGGCGGCGGTGTTCTACATCATGCATGTCGATAAAATCGATGATGATGATGCCGCCCAAATTGCGTAGCCGCAGCTGCCGCGCAATCGCTTGCGCCGCTTCCAGATTGGTTTTGTAAACCGTTTCTTCTAAATTGCGTGTACCTAAAAAGCCGCCCGTATTGACGTCCACCGTGACCATCGCTTCGGTTTGCTGAATCACCAGATGGCCGCCGCTTTTCAGCTGCGCGTTCTTGCCCAGGGCGCGCTGAATTTCATCTTCAACGCCATATAGATCAAAAATGGGCCGTTCACCCGGATAGTGCTCGATGCAGTTGGCAAGCTCGGGCACGAATTGCTCAGTAAATTTTTCTGCGCGCTCTAAGGTTTCGCGCGAATCGATGCGTACCTTTTCAATATGGGATTTGCGCATATCGCGCAGCACGCGCAAAAACAATGGCAAATCCTCGTAAATTCTGGCGCCGACTTTGCTGGTTTGCAGGCTTCCGGTGAAGGAAATCCAAAGTTTTTCCAAGTACGCTACATCGGCGCGTAGCGCTTCCTCACCAGCACCTTCGGCGTTGGTACGCACAATAAAACCATGCGTGGAAGTACTTGCTACATCCGCCATAATCGTTTTCAGCCGCGCGCGTTCAAGCTCATCTTCGATGCGCGCGGAAACGCCGGTCATTTTGGTGTTCGGTAACAACACCAAATAGCGCGAAGGAATCGAAAGGTGCGTGCTTAAGCGAGCGCCTTTGCTGCCGATTGGGTCTTTTACGACCTGCACGATTACTTCTTGGCCTTCGCGTACCAATTGCTCGATCGCTAAATTTGCTGGCGTGTTTGCGGCGCTGTCGCCAAGTTCATTTTCTAAGCTGCCGCGCAAAATGTCCGAAGCGTGCAAAAACGCGGTGCGTTCTAAGCCCACCTCAACAAATGCTGCCTGCATGCCGGGCATCACGCGTTGAATTCGGCCCTTATAAACATTGCCGACAAGCCCACGGCGCTTTGCGCGCTCAATAAAAACTTCTTGCAGCATGCCGTTTTCGACATGCGCGACCCGCGTTTCTCTAGGTGTGACGTTGATTAAAATTTCTTCAGACACTGTCAGATTCTTTCAAGCAGAAACATTCGTTTGCCATGGTTTACCCCGGAAGATCAGCGTATTTAGATAACGCGCAAGGCGCGCACACTAACCCGAGCCGCGTGAAACGTGGTGAAACAGGCGGCAATTCCGCAATTGTTAGCACTTTTGCCGCACCCTTGTTCAGCTCTAAATGATGAGCAGGCTTGCGCTGCGTAAAATGTATGCTGAATTTGTTTAGCGAACGTAAAACCGCACGACGCATGATCTAGTCTTTGCGCTGCAATAAAACTGCCACAAATACGTTTTAGAGTCGTCATAATTCCTCCACACGAGCGCGCAATGAATATCAAGGTTAAAACCACATTATCCAATACTGTCCTCGCCGGATCCCTCCTGATTGGCATCGTCGGCCACGCGCGTGCAGACCTCAACGTGGGAACTATTGGCGATTACAAAGTCATCTTTGAAAGTTTGCTTCAGGCCGACGCGAACTACTTCAGCAACGATTTCGGCAGCCGTACCGGCACAGCTCTAACCCCCGCGCAGCGCACCAGTAATACCTTTATAGACGACACTGAGTTGCGCCGGGCGAGGCTGATTTTCAAAGGTAAGAATGCACGCAGTGATTGGTCGGTTGCCTATGAGGCCAATACGAATCGCTGGTTGGACGTGTTTTTCCGGCATAAAATAGGCGTATTTTCCAGTCTGCGGCTCGGCCAATACAAACAGCCCAACAGCATGGAAGAGCTTTCGTCAACTAAATATAACGACTTTGTTGCCAAATCCGTGACGACCAGCGCGTTTGCGATCGCGCGTCGTTTGGGGGTGGAATACAGCACCGGCGGTGTGCCATGGACCTTGACGGGCTCAGCATTTAGCCGCGAACTGACCAATAACGGGCAAAAATCTGCGGGTTACGGCGTCCGCGCTACCTATGCGCCGATCATGAATATGTCAGACACCGTTTCTGGACAAGCCGATCAAGTGCTGCATCTGGGGATTTCGATGATCAGCTACGATCCCTCGAAAGACACTGTGCGCTTAAACGTGCGCCCGGAAGCTGATTTGGCCAATATTCGCTTGATTGATAC
>JBBQBR010000332.1:0-3981 GCA_038317875.1 Lysobacterales bacterium | reverse complement strand
CGCGGATCGTCTTTGGAATACAGTTTGCCGACAATCGTGGAAATATTCGGCTTTAAAAAGCCCACACCCATAATAATGAAGGCCAAACTCATATAGAACGCGCCTAACGCGGGCTTGTCTTGCGTCAATACGCCCGCCACGCGCACGGCTTGGTCGCCCTCGATTGCCATGCCGGCATGGCCTAGGCACAGCAAAATCGCGCCGAAAATGACGGCTTTGCGCATCCCCAAATAGCGATCCGCAAGCAAGCCACCGATTACCGGCACGCAATAAACCAGCGCGCCATAGGCACCGATGACATCCAAACTGGGTTTATCACCAAATAGATGGTGTTTGGTCAAATACAAAAACAGCAGCGCCTTCATGCCATAAAAGGAAAATCGCTCCCACATTTCGGTAAAGAAACAAACATAAAGACCTTTCGGGTGGCCAAAAAATTCATCTTGGCCAAACGATTTATCGCTGCGCGCAGTTGTCGTCATAAAAGTCTAGGTTTAATAAGCCCGCCGAGCATAGCGGGCATCTGGACGGTTTGCCCGCGCTAATTTACCCAAACTATTTTGTTGATGCTGCCAACGCGGTCAATTCTGCTGCGCTTAATCGTGCTACCGGGTAGCGCAAATAGTTTTGATCGAAATACCCGGTGCGCTCATAAAAGAAATTCAGTCGCGCATTTGCTGAGCCAGCAAATATTGGGTCAGCCAGCTTGGCGTCAAATTCGGCCTGCAACTTCGCATCGGCCTTGAGCATCGCGCGCGCCTTTTCTTCCAGCACGCGTTCTTCAGCATATTCCGTACGCGACATAAAACCAGTATCAAGCGTATTGCGAACCATTGAATCGGGCGCTAATGGTTCTAGCAAGTTCGCAATCAAGCGCGCGCGCGGCTGATTCATGCGTACCACAACGCTGCCCGCCGGAAAATCTAGGTTTTCATTGACCGGGCGTGCCGCCAAACTTGCGATGCGTACGCGTCCTTCAAAGGGCTGTGGTGCATAGATCACGTCGCTAAAGCGATAAGTGCTGGCCACCTTGACCGTTTGCGCGGTCTCAATGGCCTGCATCTGTACGCCATGACGGGCTAGAAGTCGAATCGTGCCCTGCATCTGACGTGGAATTAAGTAAGCTGAGGGCAGCGTTACCGTTAGCGTTGGTTCGATCTGATTAAAGTATGGAATCGTCCACGTTTCCGGTTTGCTTTGGTCATAGCGCGTCCACAGGCCGCCGCTCACGTCGCTACGTGTTTTGCTATAGGCAAAGCCTTTAAAAGCAAAATCAGTCGCTACCTCGGTAACTTTAAAATTCAGCGCCAACTCATTGCCAGCGGATTTTTCGACGCTGTCTTGATCCGCTCGATTCACCGCAGCCAGCAGCGCTTTTGGATTGCCGCCAATGCTGGCAACAAGTTCGCGCACAAAGGCTTCATTGACTTCAACGCGGGTTTTGAAGTCCTTCATCATGTGCGTTTCAAGCAGCAATGAAGGGCGATTGACCGCTACGCCAAAACCTGAAGAAAAGCGTGGCAGCGAATAATTGTTGGTGATGCCTGCTTTGATATCGTCAGGTACTTTTAGATCGACATAAGGTCCAAGCAGAAACCCGCGCTTTTCAGTGTTCGGCACGACCGCACCGGTCCAGGTTTGCTCCTGCCACGCCGCTATCGCTGGATGCACGGCGCTACTGGTTTCAAAATGATAGGTCAGCTGATATTGATAATCGGAACCATCAGTATTATGCATATCAACCAATAGGCTTGGGTTCCAGGCATTCCACTGTTTGAGCCAGGCGCGCATTTCCGGCGATTCTGCCTTCATGAAGTCTCGATTCAAATTATAGTTTTGCGCAGTTGCACGCCAGCCCACCTCGTTTGGACCATTTTGATTGATCCGACCAAATTCACTAAAGCGTTCATGCCCGTCGACATTGAAAATCGGGATCAACAGCAAAATAATGCCGTCCAGAGCCGCCTTTTGCTTCGCCTCGATTAACCACTCGCGGCTCAACGCCATCAATGCGTCTTTACCCTCGTTTTCGCCCGCATGGATACAGGCCTGAATTAGCAACACGGGTTTACCAGACGCTTTGGCGGCACTGGGCGTGAACTCACCGTCGCTTGCAATGACAAACGCGAATTGTTTGCGCCCCTGCGGGCTGGTGCCGAATTCGAGCATTTTTCCTTGTTCGCTCATCGCATCAAGCTTGCTGAAATATTCAAAAGTTTCAGCATAGCGTGGGGTTTGCGTAAAGCCTGAGCGCTCAGCCAACGTGCGCATGTCGGTAGCGGCTACCGGCGATAACGCGAATGTTCCCGCAGTTAGTAAAGCGATCAACATAGTAGAAGCTCAAATGTTTGTGAGCTTGGAGCTTGCCAGAAATTTGGCTTTGCGTTGCGCGAACTAGGGTATTAATGCATCGACAATTGAGTTAATTGGTATTCGCATTGATGTTTAACGTTAGCTCAACTTCATCACTGACGATGCCACGTCGGGCTTTCATACCAAATTCAGAGCGCTTCAACGTGCCGACGACATCGAAGCCACAGCGCCATGGTTCTTGCGCAAATTCTTTGCTGCAGGGCTTCGTGGTCAACCGAAACATTTGCTGCCGGCTGATTCCGCGTAAGGTTAGCTTGCCGCTAATTTGTCCACCATTGCGTAAAGTTGCGACTGGAAAGCTCAGCGACTGGAACACAATTTCCGGAAAATGTGCGGCATCAAAATACGCCTGGCTTTTTAACAGCGCAGCGTCCGAGCTAGACTGCATCGTCGTACTTGCGGTTTGAATACGCACACTGACTTTTACAGTATCTTTTCGCACCGACAATGCGCCCTGCATCTCAGTAAAGCTGCCAATTTTTTTGAAGACGCCGAAAATTCGCACTTGAAACTGCACGGAGCTGGTGCGCCCGAATTTGATTTCACGCGGCAAATGTTCCGAAACAGGTTGCGCGCGTGACGCTTGCTGCGCTGCAGCGGTTTGATCAACGTCGCCGTGATCAGTGCCGTCCTGGTTAAGATCAGTTTGGGTAATGTCAGCCTGACCAGCGCCGACTTGATCAGCGCCAGCTTGACCAGCGCCGACTTGATCAGCGCCGACTTGATCAGCGCCGACTTGACCAGCGCCAGCTTGATCAGCGCCAGCCTGGTTAAACGCCACCGCTAACGAAAGTATCGCTAGCAGCAGCGTTTGATGCAACGGTTTGGGTAGCCGAACGTCTATTCGATTTCGTCCTCAAAACCGGCGCCCGAAATGCCGCGCGGGTCAACGTCGGTAGCGGTGTTATTCGCGGGATTGGCATCCACAATGCCTGCAGGCGTGGTTACCGTCACGCTGTTAGACACCGGCGCTTCGCCGCCTGTCGGCAGCTCTACAACGACTCGATAAGCCACTGAGCCTGTAGCCGCGACGTCTATAGTCTGTGCAATTGCACCGGTGCCTGAAGCCGCGCCACAGCTGCTACCGGCGGCGGCGATGCAGGTGTAGCTTTGCGATAGCGCGCCTGCAGGCAGGGCGTTTGCGATGCTAGCCGCGCCGACCGTGGTGTTGCCCAGATTGCGCACTTCAATGGTGTAGATGACTTGTGAGCCGTTAATGACGCGGACGCCGTTGCCGATGCTTGCCATCAAATCAACACTGCCACCGCCTTGCTGCACGGTGTAGGGCTGGGGTGGGGACGTACTGCCTAGGTAGGAGGCGTCTGCTAGATATCGCGCGGTGATTTGGCGTGAACCGGCCGTGCTTGGGCTCAAGCTACAACTGCCGGTCGGGAATGCCAGGGTGCAAATTGCGCTGGTAACGCCGTCACTGACCTGCACCTGACCACCAGGTCCGGGCAGCCCAGGTGGGATCGCCCCAGGCGCAAGTACGCCCAGCGTATACGTGACGACGACCGGCTGATTCGCACTGCCCTGTGCTGCACTCAAACTTGCCGAAATACCGGTAGCCGCCGGGTTGGTGACGTGCTCGATGAATTGTTCCTGCGC
>JBBQBR010000331.1:0-3985 GCA_038317875.1 Lysobacterales bacterium | reverse complement strand
CAATATACTCACCCACTTTTTGGGGGTGCCGCTGATTGTTTTTGGCGTGCAGGTACTGCTTGCTAGGGCCGGTATTAGTATTGGCGGCGTGTTTGTAAGCGCGATGTGGCTAGCGAGCGCGCTGGCGTGCATTTATTACTTGCGACTAGAGTTGGCGATGGGCGCGGTGATGACGGTTTCGCTGCTGCTGATGGGCTGGGCGGCGCAAGCGCTCAGTTTTACCGCCCCCTATGCATGGTTGATTTGGGGTGCTGGCTTGTTTGTGGTGGGTTGGATAATTCAGTTCGTTGGCCACTATTACGAAGGCAAGAAGCCCGCTTTTGTTGATGACTTGATCGGGCTTGCCATCGGCCCGCTGTTTGTTGCGGCGGAGCTGTTGTTCCTATGCGGGCTGCGGCGCGATTTGGAAACGCAGATTGTGGCTATTGCTGGCGAAACGCGTATTCGGCAGTTTTAGGCGGGATGTCCTGTTTTTGTGCAAAACCGACGTTGTTGCGCGGTGCGTGCTCGTTTATGATCACGCATTGATTCAAAATCTAGTCTAGACAGGGGTTTTTAGATGCAAATGCCACCAGAACTACCCACTTACAATCCATACGCGGCACCCATTTCGCGTCTGGAGGACTTTCCTACGCATGTATTGCAATTGGCGACCCGATCAAGTCGACTGGGTGCGTACCTTTTGGACATACTTTCTTTTGCTTTTTTAGCAATCATTGCCGCCGTAATTTTACCTAGCTTTGGCAAAGCCGGTGCCCGTGAGTTACCTCAAGCCTTCATCGCGATTATTGGCCTCGCGATGCTTGCAATCATGATTGTGCACATTGTATTCCTGCACAAATACGGTCAAACCATTGGCAAGCGTTTGGTAGGTATAAAGGTGGTGCAAACCAATGGCACGCGCTGTGAACTGTGGCGTTTTTTCGTTTTACGGTATTTTGTCCCCAGTCTAATTGGCGCAGTCCCAATTATTGGACCATTGTTAACGATCATCGGCTTGTTATTAATTTTTGGTGCGCAGCAACGCTGCTTACATGACCTGATTGCCAACACCATTGTGATTCAAGCCTAGTGGTATTTACAAAATTGATTTCGCAGCAAGCGCTTTGCGCACCTTGATCGACACCGTATCGGCGGTTGAAACGCCGGAGGGCATTTCCTTAGGCTTGCGTGCCGCTGGGTGCATGCCGCGCGCGCTGGCGTGGCTGATTGATTTTGCGATTCGGCTTGGCGTTTTATTTGCTTTCGCCAGCGTATTGGGTGTATTGGGTGCAGCTGGGCAGGGTATTTATTTGATCGCTTTATTCGTGATCTTTTGGTTTTATCCGGTGCTGTTTGAAGTGCTGAACAATGGCCGCACACCGGGTAAAGCGGCGCTGCGACTGCGCGTCGTGCGCGCGAATGGCACGCCCATTGGTTGGCTGAGTTCGTTTCAGCGAAATTTGCTACGCACGGTTGATATGCTGCCGTTTTTTTATGGCTTTGGCCTAATTGCTTGTTTGATCGATAAGAATAGTCGGCGCATTGGCGATTGGATTGCTGACACGCTCGTTGTGTACGTCGACGTCGCGCAGCCGCCGCGCCTAATCGCCGCGTCTAGCAATGTCGCTTTGCCAGTGGCTTTAAGCGTTGTTGAGCAAACCGCGCTGCTCAGCTTTGCCGAACGCGCGCCGAGCTTGACGCCGGAGCGGCAAATGGAAATTGCCGAGCAGTTATCGGCCTTAACCGGTGCGCACGGGCTGGAATCGGTGCGTCGGGTTTTGGGCATGGCGGGTACGGTGCTTGGGCGCTCAAGCCAATGAAACAAGACGCGTTCGAGCAGGTTTATCAGGGCTCTTGGCAGCATTTTAGCCAATGGCTGGCGCAGCGCAGCAGCCCAAAAAACGCCGCATTGGCGATTGATTTGCCGGGCGGATTGGCGGATCAAGACTTTCCGGCGACGTATCGCAAAATTTGCCAGCAGCTTGCCATTGCCAAGCGCCGGGGCTATTCGCCTGCGCTGGTCGCAAAACTGCAGGAATTTGCCGATCACGGCCATGCGGTTTTGTATCGCGCGCCGAAAGTCCGCCTAAACAAGCTGTTGAGCTTTTTTGCGCATGAATTTCCGCAGCTGGTGCGCGCGCAATGGCGTTTTATGACGCTGTCCGGCGCGCTATTTTTTATTCCCCTGATTGCTACGGTGGTGCTGCTGCAGTATCGCCCGGAACTGGCGTTTTCGTTGTTCGATGGTCAGCAGCTGGCAGAGTTTGAATCGATGTACAACCCGGCCAAGCAGGGTGAGCGCTTAGCGCGTGAGGATCAGACTGATGTGATGATGTTTGGACACTATATTTTCAACAATGTCAGCATTGGCTTTCGCACTTTTGCCAGCGGCTTGCTGGCCGGTATCGGGGCCATTTTTGTGCTGCTTTCCAATGGCTTTATCATCGGCGGCGTTGCCGGGCATTTGACCGCAATTGGCTATGGCGGGCCGTTTTGGCAGTTTGTGGTTGGGCATTCAGCGCCTGAGCTCTTGGGGATCGTAATTTCCGGCGGTGCCGGTTTGCAGTTAGGCTGGGCACTGGTGGCACCCGGGCGCTATTCGCGCCGTCGTGCGCTAGTCGAGGCGGCGCACGTGGGCGTCAAACTGGTGGCCGGTGTGTTTGCCATGCTGGTGTTTGCTGCTTTTGTTGAGGCATTTTGGTCTTCTATTGCGGCTGTGCCTGCGGTTGTGAAATACGTCGTGGGTGGCTGCATTTGGGCCTTTTTTGGATTTTATTTTTGGCGCGGTGGGCGCGCAGAAAGCTTGAGCATCACAGCGTCAAGTTTGTCCACCGCTGCTGCCAGCATGGATTCGCAGCATGCGTCCTGAAGGCCTAAGCATCGCGCTGCGCGCGCGCACGCCCTGGGAAGCTACGGATTTGGGAATCGCACTGGTGCGTGAACATGCCGTGCCGATTTGGCGCGCCTGGGCTTGTGTGGTGTTGCCTACCGCGCTGCTGTTGGGCGTGCTGTGTCAGCTGTTAGGTAACTTGACGATCGCGTCCATCCTGCTTTGGTGGCTCAAACCGGTATTTGATCGCATTCCCCTGCATGTGCTGTCGCGCGCCGTCTTTGGCGCAGTACCCAGCTTGCAAGATACTTTGCGCGCCCAGCGCAGCAGTGCTGATTTCGGCGCGCTGTTTGCGCAGTTGACGTGGCGGCGTTTGCACCCGATGCGCGCGCTGTTTTTGCCGGTCGATTTTCTCGAGCGCTTGACCGGCAAACAGCGCAGCAATCGCACCAGTTTGCTGGCCCGCGCGCAAGGTTCGCCCAGCGCGCTGCTGACATTCGTCTGCGTAAACATGGAAATAATGCTGATCACCTCGATTGTGCTGTCGGCCTTGATTTTCGTGCCGACCGAGTTTTTTTCGGATGCGATGCGCGACACCTTAGAACACCTATTTACTGAGCCGCCGATCTGGATGCAATGGGCAATGTATGGCGTCTACATCTTGGCAATGGGCATTATCGAGCCCATTTACGTCGGAGCCGGATTTGGGCTGTATTTGAACCGGCGTATGGAGCTGGAAGCGTGGGATATCGACTTGGCTTTTCGCCAGTTGGCGACGCGGCTGCGCGAGCGTGCCAATTCTGCTGCGCGCGGTTTGCAGGTTGTGTTTTTACTAGCTTTAGTTGGAACGCTCGCGTTACACAGCGACGCTAGCAATGCCGCAATTAGGAACACTCCAGAAAATAGCAGTATGCCAGCCGAGGCAGACGCAAATGCCGCACCAGCGCAGGAACTGACCCTAGAGCAAAATCTAGACGAGCATTTTGTGCCGCCCAATCCGCAATTCAATACGGCGATTAAAGAAGCGCTGGCGGGGCCGGAGTTGAATCCTAAAGCGACAGTTGTGACCTGGCAGCGGAAAGTGCCGGAACCCGCAGCAAAGAAAGATTCGTGGAACTTCAGAGGTTTTGATGGGTTGGCGAATGGCTTTGGATTTTTGCTGCAAAACGCGCT
>JBBQBR010000330.1:0-4011 GCA_038317875.1 Lysobacterales bacterium | reverse complement strand
TTGATCTGCGGCAGACCTAAAGTCGCGATAAAAGCGCCGATAAGGCGTTTTCCAGGCAAATCGATACCTTCAGCAAACGCACCGCCAAGCACGGCAAAGCCGATGCCGCTGGATTGCGGCGTGAAGCGATCCAGAAAGCCCTGCCTTGCATTTTCGTCCATGCCGCGCGTCTGCCCCCATGCAGGAACGGCGGTATTGCGCGCACGGAACAAATCCAAGAGTTGCACTAAATAGTCGAAACTGCTGACAAAACAAAGGTAATTGCCGGGTGCTTGCGCGTATTGGCGCGCCATCAAGTCAGTTATGGGTAGCAGCGAATCGCTTCGATGCTGGAAGCGTGTGGAAACGTCGTTGACTAGGCGCACGCTCAGCTGCTCGGCGCTAAAAGGCGAATCCACGTCCAGCCACGCAGTGTCTTCAGGCACGCCGAGCAAATCGCTGTAGTAATTCGCCGGGCCTAGGGTCGCTGAGAACAGCGCCACGGAATGCGCCGCAGCAAAGCGTGGCGTCAAAAATGGTGCGGGGATCACGTTGCGCAGGCACAAGACCGCCCCGCCCTGCCCGTGGTCTTGAGCTAGCGTGATGTCGAACAAGGAATGCGCGCCCAGCACGTCTGCGATGCGCGAAAAATGCAGGGCTGCAAAGTAAAACCCCTGCACGCTTGGCGCAAGTTCTAGTGGCTGTTCAGTTAAATATTCGAGGATCGCGCTTGAGGTTTGCTGCAGCGCAACGCAAAAATCCGGCGGCACTTTTTCATACACCTGATAATTTTCAGACTGATCTTGGTGCAGCTTAAGCCAGCTGCGTCGCAGGCGATCCAGAACCCTGCGTAGAGCTGGCGGCGCAGCCTTGCGGGCAGTTGCCAAATCGGCTGGGTCGAGCTCGGCCGAGTACATCTTGCGCGCGCGCTCGACTAGATTGTGCGCTTCGTCGACCAGCACGCTGACGCGCCATTGATTAGCCTGCGCCTGGGCATATAGCATGGCGTTGACGTCGAAGTAGTAGTTGTAATCGCCCACCACCACGTCGCTCCAATGCAGCAGGTCCTGGCTCAAGTAGTACGGGCAAATGCCGTGCGCCAGCGCGACCGCGCGCGTCGCATTTTTGTCCAAAAGCCCATGATGCAACGCGGCTGCGTCTATTGCCGCCACACGCGCTGCGGGCAGGCGGTCATAAAAACCCTGGGCTAGCGGGCAAGAATCGCCGTGACAGGCCTTATCCGGGTATTCGCAGGCTTTCACCTTGGACACTAATTCAAGAACCCGCAGCGGCAAGGCCGGAGCCGCGTGCTTAATCATCGCCAGCGCATCCAGCGCAAGCTGGCGCCCCGGGGTCTTCGCCGCCAAGAAAAATACTTTATCGAGCGATTGCTTCGCGCAGGCCTTGAGCAGCGGAAAAATAGTACCGACCGTTTTTCCAATGCCGGTCGGTGCCTGCAGCATCAGGCAACGCCCCGAGCTTGCCGACTTGTAAACCGCCTCCGCAAGTTCGCGCTGCCCAGGCCGGAATGCTGCGTGCGGAAAGCTCAGCACGCTTAAGCCCTGATTACGCGCCGCTCGGTGCGCCAATTCCTGCCTGCCCCAGCTCAAATAGCTTTCACACTGCGACTCGAAATACAGTCGGAGTTCTTCAGCGGAGTGGGACTCGACCAGCAAAGTCTCGTCCTGCGTGACAATATTGAAATAAACCAGTGCTAGCTTGATCTGCGTCAGCCCGTCTCTCTTACAGAGTAAATGCCCATAAATTTTAACCTGCGCCCAATGCAGCTGCCGATGGTTCTCGCGCATCGACTCCAGCCTAGCGCAGTAAGTCTTTACCTCTTCCAGTTGGCCGGCTAAAGCATCGTAGCCATCCGCACGGCCGCGCACACGCAAATCCTTGTAGTCGCCGCTTAAGCTAACTTCGCGCTCATAATGCGCCGGACGCCGCATCGCTACCAAACGGTGCCCGAGCATGCCCTTGATCGCCGAAGGCGAAGGCGTAAAACGCAAATCCAGATCACCGCGTTTGGCGGTGAAGTCGCACAAGGCACGCACAGCGACGACAAGCGTTTCCTTGTCGGTGGTGGCAGTCATTTAATGAATTCGATGGGTAAGGCTGAATGCTCAGTAGTGTAGCGCGTCGAGTGCGTTGACTATGGCGCTAAGCATCAGTCGCAGTTAGCTTGTTTTGCACGCGGTCGAGCGAAAACGGGCCTTGCAAAGCGGGCGCTTACAGCCAACGACCCAAAGTGCTATCGCAACAACTGCCACCTGAGACTTTTCCGACCTCAAACTCAGACTAATCTGATACCTATCGCCGCACCGAGCGGTGAACATCCCAGCATGACCACCGCAAAATGGTCAGCAAATTTACTTGGACTTTTTTGTTTGGTTGCTAATTATTTCAGTACGGTTTTGGAGTGGTTTGATTCTTTTGAAAATTGTGCGTGTCTGAGTTTTGGGCGTGTCTGAGTTTTGACATCTGAGTTTTGACAGAATCACTGCGTGCCGAAAATCGGAACGCCAGCAATTGTCGCTGCCTTGGCCAGATTGGCATCCAACGTTGCTAGCGGCAGACCTGTACGCTGCGCTAATTCCAAATAGGCGGCATCGTAGGCCGACAGCTTATAGCGCCTCGCGAGGTTCAAAGTATCGCCCAAAGCGTGAGTTGCTGTCGCCTGATCGGTCACTAAGTTGAGCCGCCCAATGAGTGCGATAAAGCGTTGCGCGTCCGCTTCGGTCACAACACCCTTGGACTCGACCTTGGCGATAACGTTGGCTGCTTCCAGTGCAAACAATGAAGGCACAACGGCTTGCGATTCCTTTAGCGCCTTCAGGGCCGCCGCAGCATAATCCACGCCTGCCAGATTGGTTTCAGGCACTAGCCAAAGCAGCGCCACCGAAGCATCCAGAACAAAACTCATGCCCGGCCCTCATCAATGAGCGCTTTGAGATCGACACCGCCCACCGGTTTACGCGAGCGCATGAAGGACAGCATTTCATCGACGGCTGCGATGGCATCCGCGTGCTTGTTGCCGGCGCAAGGCAACAAATCGGCCACGGCTTCACCCCGCAGGGTGATGGTGTAGCGATTGCCAGCCTGGATGCCACGCAGCAACTCTGGCAACTTCGTCTTCGCTTCGTATGATCCAACTTCGATGTTCACGAACGACTCCTTTTTAACGACGTAGACCAGTATATAGACCAGTCCACGCAAGTCAAGTTCCGGCCAATCGAATCACCAAGCGTTTCTGTCTGCACGCTGTTGTCCGACCCCAATCGCCGTTTCCCCGAATGCGCTTATCGGGCCCAGAACACTTGACATCGTTGCTTTCTAGGCTACATTCGTAGCCTTACCGGCAACAACGCGGCCCCTGAATGTCTTTAGCATCGCTACTATTTACCGACTATCGCCGCCGCGTGCTTGGCCTGCTGCTATTGCGCCCGGACCAAAGCTACCACCTTCGCGAAATCGCGCGTTTAACTGGCACCGTTGCTGGCACCCTGAGCCGAGAACTCAGCAAACTAGCGGATACTGGCGTGTTAACAAAAACGAAAATTGGCAATCAACTCCAATACAGCGCGAATAAAATTTGCCCCATCTATGAAGAACTCACCAGCATATTGCGTAAAACTAGTGGCTTGGTAGATGTGTTGGCGGGCGCTTTATTGCCATTGACCGATCGCATTGAGCTGGCCTTTGTCTACGGCTCAATCGCTAGCGGCAAAGCACATGCCAATAGTGATATTGATGTCTTCGTGGTCGGTGATGTCAGCTTTGCCGATGTGTTGACGCATCTGCATTCCACGCAAACCACACTGGGGCGTGAAATCAATCCGAAAATTTACCAGACTGTGGAATGGAAAAAATTCTGGGCAGGTAAAAGCGGTTTTGCCGAAGATGTTCGCAGAAAACCCAAGCTGTTTGTTATTGGTAATTCATCCGAATTAAATGAGCAAGAAAAATGAATCTGGATAATTTAGTCGGCATATCGCTGGAAAAAATCACACCCGATAAAGACACCTTGCA
>JBBQBR010000329.1:0-4015 GCA_038317875.1 Lysobacterales bacterium | reverse complement strand
GATTCCTAAAGTTTTGCGAATATTTATGGGGATCGTAACCTGTCCTTTTGCTGACGCAGTTTGAAGGCTTTTTGGCTTGGGATGGTCTTTATTTGCATTCGCTATATTCGTTGCATCCAAGTTGTACTCTCCTAAAAATGTAGGGAATTTTATTGCATGGTACAACTATTGTGAGCCTGTTTAACGACTCTATCTACCCCAAACCGGCATAGCAATCCGTTCACCATCATCGCTCTTGAAAGCACAGCGCGAACCCGCCACCATCGGCATCCGTTTTCCTTTGGTTTTCTATTTTCATGGCAAATGACTACAACGCCGCTGATATCGAAGTTTTGCAGGGGCTTGAACCTGTGCAGCGTCGGCCTGGCATGTACACCGACACGACCCGCCCGAACCACTTAGCGCAAGAAGTCATCGACAACGCCGTGGACGAGGCTCTGGCGGGCCACGCTAAACGCATCGAAGTCACATTATTTACTGATGGCAGCTGTGAAGTCATTGACGACGGTCGCGGCATGCCGGTGGATATTCATCCGGAACACAAAGTTTCCGGCGTTGAACTCATTCTTTGCCGTTTACATGCAGGCGGTAAGTTTTCGAACAAAAACTATGCATTTTCAGGCGGTTTGCACGGCGTGGGCGTCAGCGTCGTCAATGCTTTGTCAGACAAGCTCGAGGTTTTCATCAAGCGCGGCGGCCAGGAATACCTGATGAGTTTCGCGCACGGTGCGAAAACAACTGATTTGAAAGTGATCGGCGAAGTCGGCAAACGCAATACTGGCACGCGCGTGCGATTTTGGCCGGAAGTGAAATATTTTGACTCACCGCGCATTCTAGTCAGCAAACTTGAGCACCTATTGCGTGCCAAAGCGGTGCTGTGCCCAGGCTTGGAAGTATTGCTCAGCGATGAAACGACCGGATTAAAGCAGCGCTGGTTTTATCAAGACGGCTTGAAAGACTATTTGCGCGGTCAATTGGCGGACCAAATCGTGCTGCCCGCTGAGCTTTTTTGCGGCGCTGTAAAAAAGGAGCACGACCAAACCGATTGGGCGCTTGCTTGGTTACCCGACGGCGATTTGGTGCAAGAAAGCTACGTCAATTTGATTCCCACCAGTCAACATGGCACCCACGTCAACGGCATGCGCAGCGGGCTGACCGACGCGATTCGGGAATTTTGCGAATTTCGCAATTTGCTGCCGCGCGGTATCAAACTGGCGCCCGAGGACGTCTGGGAGCGATTGAGCTTTGTCTTGAGCTTCAAACAAATGGAGCCGCAGTTTTCCTCGCAAACCAAGGAACGCTTGTCCAGTCGGACGGCGGCACCGGTTGTGCTCAGCGCGCTGCATGATTCGTTTAGTTTGTGGCTGAATCAACATGTGGAGGCGGGCGAAAAAATTGCGCAATTGGTCATTGAGCGCGCGCAATCACGCTTAAAAACCGAAAAACAAATCACCCGCAAAAAGATTACCAGCGGCCCTGCCCTACCCGGCAAACTGGCTGACTGTGTTAGTCAAGATTTGAGCCGCACTGAGCTGTTTATCGTCGAAGGCGAATCCGCAGGTGGCTCCGCCAAACAGGCGCGGGAA
Source organism: Lysobacterales bacterium (assembly GCA_038317875.1). Lineage (GTDB taxonomy): Bacteria > Pseudomonadota > Gammaproteobacteria > Xanthomonadales > SZUA-5 > JANNYA01. Next base: position 2,429 of record JBBQBR010000329.1, on the reverse strand, counting down.
AAGGATTTCCAGGCGATTTTGCCGCTCAAGGGCAAAATTTTGAACACTTGGGAAGTGGAAAGCGGTGCCGTGCTGGGTTCGCAAGAAGTACACGACTTGGCCGTCGCGATCGGCATGGACCCAGGCAAAGGCGATTTGAGCGGCCTGCGCTACGGCAAAATTATTATTTTGGCGGATGCGGACTCGGACGGTTTGCACATTGCCACGCTGCTGGCGGCGTTATTTTTGAAGCACTTTCCGGCACTGGTGCAGGCCGGGCATGTCTATGTCGCGATGCCGCCACTATTTCGGGTGGATGTAGGTAAAAAAGTGCATTACGTCATCGACGAGTCCGAGCTGAACGCCCTGTTGGAAAAACTAGCGCGTGACAAAGTGCGCGGCAAACCGGACGTGACGCGTTTCAAAGGCTTAGGTGAAATGAACCCCTCTCAGCTGCGTGAAACCACTATCAATCCAGATTCGAGGAAACTAGTTCAGCTGTATGCGGGCGATGCGGTTTCAACAGCGGAGCTGATGGATATGCTGCTAGCAAAAAAGCGCGCTTCGGATCGCAAAGAATGGCTGGAGCGTAAGGGTGATATGGTTGAAGTCGTGTAATTAAGCAGCAACATTTATAACGGGCGGCTTGGAAGATGCAGATTTTGAAATTTACAAAACTTATGCCGAGCCTGTTGATTCAGCAAAAGCGTGTCGCAAACTTCAAGCCAATTCTTGCGCAAGCCGCGGGGCTAGCTCTTTGTATATGTCTTTTTGCCTGCTCGCCCGACGCGCCCTCACCAAATATAAGCTCTGCTCAGCCCGATCTCATACTGCAATCCGAACTGGCCAGCCCGGCGGCTGTTTTGCCAGAAGTTTTGGCGTATCAAAAGACACTCCACGATAATGCGCTAGTGGCGCTTCCGCTAACACTTTTAGGTGAAGCCGCCACAGCACAACAATTGGCGCTCGCGCATCCGCCGCTTGCAGCACAACTGCAAATGCAGGGTTCTAAGCTGCGCGCCGAGGTGATGGCGGTTTATCCGCTGCGCGTGACTGACGTGACAAGTGATCTTGAAAGCTGCCGAAACAATCGCTGCTATCGCGTGGAAGTGTATGATTTTGCTCGCAATACCACCTTAGTTGGCACTGCTGATTTAACATCAAACAAAATACTGAGCTGGCGTGCGGATGCCGAGCGCCAAGCGGAAGTGCCTGATCGTTTGAAAAATTTAGCGATTGAGTTAGCGCTACGCTCAAATGAAGTCAAAGAGGCGTTGGGCGGCATTGCGCCAAAATTTAGCGATGCGCAAATGGCCAGCACTAAAACTGCACTTAATGGCACCCGCTGCGAACGTTCCAAACACTTATGTGTGGCACCGACCTTTGTGCAGGGCAACATTGCCATTTGGGCCATTGTGGATTTAACTGACTTCAAATTAGTCGGTGTGCAATGGACCAACGTGGGCGAGCGTGCGCCAACTGATTTGGCAGTGCCGTCTTCCGTCGCCATTCCCACCCAGCAAAGCCTAAGCGATGCCGCCATAATGGCGAATTTTTGCGAGCGAAATACCGCCTTAGAACGCCTGGGCTGGAAGTTAGACTACCTGCTGACCTCTAGCGATGGGCTGCAAATTTCCAATGTGAGTTTCCAAGGAAAACCGCTGTTGACGAGTGCAAAACTAGTCGATTGGCACGTCAGTTATTCTGAGCGCGATGGCTTTGGCTACTCAGACGCGGTCGGTTGCCCGACTTTTAGCTCCGCTGCGGTGCTGCCATTTACCGCACCGAGCGTGACTGAAATTATTGAAAATGGTCAAAGCGCCGGCGTAAAACTTGAGCAGGAATTTCGCAGTTTAGGCTGGCCTGGCGCCTGCAACTACAGCTATCGACAAAGTTTTGAGTTCTACGCCGACGGGCGATTTCGCCCAACCGCTGGCTCCATTGGTGCCGGATGCGGCGACGATGGCATGTATCGCCCGGTTATGCGGATCGAGCCTGCAGGCAATGACTGGCACTTCGAGATGCTCAGTAGCAAGCGATTTGTGCCAGTTTTAGAAGAGCGTTACTTTGACGCCAATGGTGCTCTAGATAGCTCAGGCGCACGCTTTCGTCTAAAAAATAAATCCTTTACGTTCCAGATTGAACCCGGGCGCGGACAATTTGAATATGGGCGTGGCGACAATGAATGGGCCTATGTGACGGCCAATAAACCAGGACGCGATGAAGGCAGCTCAGATTTACTCACCATTGGACCGTGCTGCAACAAGGACTTTCGCCAAGGCCCAGAGATTTTCCTTGATGCCAAGCCTGAAGCATTAAATGGCGGCATCGTTTTTTGGTACGTACCACAATTAAAAAACGACACTCGCGACGGCCAAGAATATTGTTGGGCGCGCAATCAAATCGTTGATGGCGTGATCCAGGCACAGACGTTCCCCTGCATTGGCGGC
>JBBQBR010000328.1:0-4021 GCA_038317875.1 Lysobacterales bacterium | reverse complement strand
ATCCGTGACCAACTCCATATCACTGTCGCTGCTAAATTCTTCCACACCAACTAAGGACGACATCATCGCTGCAGGCTGATCGCCTAAATGCGGTCGAATGACGCTGCTTCCGGTGTCTGGCTTGAAATAAATAATTTGCTTCCAGGTGCGTGGGATTTGATCGGCAAAAACCATTAATAAATCACCGGGCTGCGCCATTTTCAGCGCGTGCTCGACCGCTTTTTGCTCATCGTGCAAGGTTTCAATCGCCGAATCGCTAGTGCCCTGTTTGACCAAGGTATCGCGCACAATTTTTGCGACTTCGTCTTGGCGGCGGCCGCGCGTGTTGTCATCCTCTTTAATAATGTAGTGATCAAAATGCCCCGCAGCCGCTTCCGCAAGGGCGCGAATGTCTTCATCGCGGCGATCACCGGGCGCGGTAAGCACGACTATTTTTCGCCCAACCGCCTGCAGCCGGTCGGTCAGCTGCGCCATGACGCCAACGCCGTGCGCGTTGTGTGCGTAATCCATAATGACCTTGAAAGGGTGTTCATCAAAGATATTGCAGCGCCCCGGCGCTTGGAAGAACGTGGTCGCAAACGTGCGCAAGCCATTTTCAATATTGTCCCGGCTAATGTTTAAACCGTAGGCCAGCGCTGCGGCAAACATCGCGTTTTGCACGTTGTGCATCGCGCGGCCTTCCAGCGTGGCCGGAATCAAATGCGTCCACATCAATGGCGTATGCGCACCTTTGTCGTAAAGCGCAATCATATGCCCGTTCATGCCTTGCTCCAGCACCACCGCCCGGCCACCCGCGCGAATATGCGCGCGCACCAGCGTGTGATTTGGGTTCATCGTGACATAGCAGACGTGTTTAGCGCTGCAGTGCCCGGCCATTTTTAAGCAGCGTGGATCATCTGCGTTAAGCACAGCGGTGTCGGTCGCAATCTCAACCACCGTGCGCTTGACCTCGGCCAATTCATCCAAGGTGTCAATGCCGCGTAAGCCTAAATGATCACTTTGCACGTTCAAACATGCGGCGACATCGCATTCACGCACCGCCATGCCTTTTTTCAATAGGCCGCCACGCGCAGTTTCCAAAACGGCGGCATCCACCGTGGCATCGCGCAGCACCATTTGCGCCGCGACTGGGCCGGTCATATCGCCCGAAACGCTGAGCTTGCCGTCGATGTATACGCCGTCGGTGGTGGTTAAACCGACCGTGTGGCCGGCCATTTTTAGGATATGACCGAGCATGCGGCTGGTGGTAGTTTTGCCATTGGTGCCGGTAATGCAGGCGATTGGGATTTTGCTTGGGCTGCCCTTTGGGAACAGCATGTCCATCACCGCGCCGCCGACATCGCGGCCTTGGCCTTCACTTGGGGAAACGTGCATGCGAAAGCCGGGTGCTGCGTTGATTTCGCAAATGCCGCCCCCGTGGGTGCGATAGCTTTGGCTGATGTCTTCACATAAAAAATCGACGCCGCAAACATCCAAACCAATTGCCTTAGCGGCGCGTATGGCCATCGCCTTGGTATCAGGGTGCACGATATCGGTCACATCGACCGCAGTGCCGCCCGTGGAAAGATTTGCGGTTTCGCGCAGATAGAAAAGCTCATCGCTGGCGAGTACGGTATCCAGCGTGTACTCCTTTTTCGCCAGCAACCGTTCGGCCTGGGCGTCAATTTCAATGCGGGTAAGCTGCTTTTCATGCCCGATGCCGCGCCGTGGGTCGGCGTTGACGATCTCCACTAACTGCTTGATGGTGCTCTTGCCATCACCAATGACGTGCCCAGGCACGCGTTTTGCTGCGGCAACTAATTCACCGTTGACGACCAACATTCGGTGATCAAGGCCCAAGATAAAGTTTTCGACCACGACGGTGCGGCTGTGCTCAGCCGCGCTCAAATACGCGGCCGCAACTTCCTCGGCATTTTTTAAGTTAATGCTAACGCCGCGCCCGTGATTGCCGTTGAAGGGCTTGACCACCACCGGAAAGCCGATGCGCTCCGCGACGCGTTGCGCTTCACGCTCGCTCGATGCAGTGCGCTGCTTCGGCACTGGTAAACCTAAATCTTCAAAAATCTTGTGCGACATTTCTTTATCACAAGACAGCTCAACTGCAATGTGGCGCGTTTCAGAGGTAATCGTTGCCTGGATACGCTGCTGATATTTGCCATAGCCCAACTGGACTAAGGACTGTTGGTTCAAGCGCAGCCACGGAATCCCGCGATCTTCGGCGGCCTTTACCAAACTTCCAGTTGAAGGCCCGAGTTCGCGCTTTTGCGTGTAGCGAATGAACCAATCGCGTTCGGAGGCGAAATTAAATGACGCTTCGCTGTATTTGGATTTGAGGTCGTCCGGAAGTAGTGAATGCAGCAGCCGCAGCGCAAGCTTGCTGGCTTCTAGACCTACATCTGGATCATCGATTTCGAATACGACGTTGTATTCACCGGGTTTTTTGGTGCCGCGCGTTTTACCGAATGAAACCTTGTGGCCGGCTAAGTTTTGAATTTCCAACACGGCATGCTCAAACACATGCCCCATCCAGGTGCCTTCCTGCATGCGCTTGATAAAACCGCCCGCTTCGCCGTAAGAACAACCATGCTCGCCAAGTCCAGGTAGGGCCGCCACTAGGCTGTCAATAAAGCCTGCGCCTAATTTATTTGTAGGCAATTGTTCCAGTTCCGCCAGATCAAGCACGTGCAAAATGCACGGAAATAATGCGAACCGATTCGGGCCGCCATAAACGTCAGTTGATACGATTCGCATTTAAATTCCCTGAACATGAACCAAACAAAGAGCCTCTAGTCTGCCCGAACTGGCGCACGAAGCAACGGGTGTTCAGGAAATTTTTTGTATTACCCTCAGGCGACAACAAAGATTCGTCAAAGCGCGATGACTCTGAACGTCTTCCCAGCTATGCTCATGGCCCGAGCGAAATTTAGCGCTGCCCATGGTGACAAAAAATGGCGACTAAAAACTGGAACGTCGCAATCATTGGTTTTCCGATGATTCAAGCGAAGCGCATGGGGATGGTGCTAGCGGAGAAAATTAAGAAGCATCCGGATTTCACTTTTCAGTCGGACTGGAGTGATTTTCCCTGTGATGCCGTTGTTATCGACACGGCCAGTAGTGAGGGAAAGGCAGAGTTCCTGCGCCTGCGTAAACAGTGGCCGGGTGCGGTCGCGATTTGGGTGTCGGATTCCGGCACGGCGGGCGAAAGCAACTTGAAAATTGAGCGCGCGAATCTCTACGCGAAATTGCGCCCTGTGCTTGAACAGGCAATGCAGGAGTCAGCCATTTCAGGTGGGCAATTACCTGACCATAAATTGGTGCCGGATCCCAAATTTGGTCGCACCACCGGCAGTATTAGTGCGCTAGTGATTGACGACAGTGCAACCGTGCGCCAGCAAATTACCGGCGCGCTGCAGCGTTTGGGGTTTTCCGCCGAAGAGGCGTCGAGTGGCGAACACGCGCTGACCAAGGCGAAGCTCAAAACCTATGATCTGTTCTTAGTGGATATTGAGATGCCGGGTATGGACGGCTACACCTTCATCAAGCGATTGCACGAGTTTCCAGATCGCGCCCGCGTGCCGGTGCTCATTTTATCCTCGAAAGCGTCGCCCTTTGACAAAGTTAGGGGCGCGCTGGCGGGCAGTGATAGCTATTTGGCTAAACCGATCAACTTAAAAGATCTTTATGCCGCAATTGATTTAGCAATGCTCAAATATGCGGGCGGAAAACGCGAGGCGTTAATTGCGCGCGGCTATCGGGTTGAAGAATAGGCAAATTGACGGGTAGGGGCTCGAGTCAAAGTGATGTCGTTTCTGGCGCGATATTTTTGGGAGTAGGGGCGCATTGCATGCGCCCGATGCGTTCGACAGGCCGGAATTATCTTTGTGCCTCTATCCGCTCTATTTCGTCGATTTGACGGCAATGCCGTATGCGCATGCGATAACGAAGTCTTGGGCGCATGCAATGCGCCCCTACATGTGCGTGTAGTCGATGCTTAGTCTTCAAACCGGCAGCGCCGCCGCCC
>JBBQBR010000327.1:0-4026 GCA_038317875.1 Lysobacterales bacterium | reverse complement strand
GCCTGGACACGTGGCGGTGGTAGGGGCCAGGGCGTACGCGTCATTGACGTGGAAGGCGCTTGGCGCTTTGGTCACGAAGATCTATTGCAAAATCAGGGCGGCGTGATCGGCGGCAGCCAATCGAGTGATCTTGGTTGGCGTAATCACGGCACGGCCGTTGTTGGTGTTTTCGGTGCCGATGAAAACGCCTTTGGCGTAACCGGCATTGCGCCATTGGCTAATACTCGGGCGATTTCTATCTTCGCTGCCAACGGCTCAGCAAATTCAGCGAACGCCATTCGTCAGGCTGCAGACGCGCTCGGCGCTGGCGATATCATTCTGATCGAACTGCATCGTCCCGGCCCCGACGGGAATGGTTCTGGCCAGGATGGATTTATTGCCGTTGAATGGTGGCCAGATGATTTCGCTGCGATTTCCTACGCTTTTTCGCGTGGCGTTATCGTGATCGAAGCGGCTGGCAACGGCGCGCGGAATTTGGACGCAGCCGTGTTCAACCAACGTCCCAATGGCTTTCCGGTAACGTGGCGCAATCCGTTTAATACCGCGAATCCGCAGTCAGGGGCCGTATTCGTCGGAGCGGGCGCGCCGCCACCTGGCACGCACAGTCGTGATCACGGTCCAGATCGATCGCGCTTGGCGTTCTCAAATTATGGTGCGCGTTTAGATGTACAAGGTTGGGGGCGTGAAGTCACGACTGCAGCCTACGGGGATATTCAAGGCGGCGCGAACGAAGATCTTTGGTACACCGATACATTCAGCGGCACTTCCAGCGCATCGCCGATTATTGTCGGCGCTGTCGCCTGCATTCAAGGTGCCTTGCGTGCCGCAAGTCGCCCGCTATTGACGCCGACTAGCGCCCGCAGCATTTTGCGCGGCACCGGCTCTGCGCAAACTGATGCCCCTGGCCGACCGGTAACGCAGCGCATCGGCAACCGACCGAATTTACGCCAAGCGCTGCTGAAGCTGTTGCCTATCGCGCAGAAAAATCTAAAGGCAGAAAAAATCGAGAAGATTGAGCGCAAGGAGGTGAAAGAAATTAAAATTGAAAAGCATGAAAAGATCGAACTTAAAGAATTTAAAGAAACAAAGCCTGAGTTCAAGGAAATTGAGCATAAGCCCCTAAAAGAAAAAGGTGAGAAAGAGATTTTTGAGAAATTTACCGATAAACTGAACGACAAGTTCAATGAAAAAATCGGTGAAAAAGGCTTTGAGGGCGGCCCGGCGTCAGGTTCAAACTTCGAACTTGCCCAGCGCCTAGGTCAGCTAGAACAAACCGTGGCGGCGCTAAATCATTTTATTCCTGCCGAATTGCGCCCTGATTTGGCCGCGTCTGCGCTGAATCAAGAGGCGGATTTGCAAGTACTAGAGCAGGAGATGCAGGCAAATGCGAGCGCCGCAAATGCGGCGAAAAATGTGCGTGATTCGCGCTGAGTAAGACCATGTGGCTGGTGCTTTGCGATCCACACGATCACGCAGCGCTCTGGGCTGGAAGCCAGCTGCGCAGCTTGGGCCTCATGCCGGTGCAATTTGTGGCACCCCAAGAGCTGCTTTTGGCGAGCCGTCTGGAATACTGCGCAGAAGTGTCTACAAAGGCCTACGCCTATGCACAATTGCAAGGTGATCGCGTGATCGACACGCGCTCGGTGCACGGCACAATCAACCGTGCCGTGCGCCTAAATTGTCCACAAGTTGGCGTTGCTGCAACCCAGGATCGCTCGTATGTGCAGGCTGAAATGGATGCAATTATGCTGGCATGGTTAGCCGCCCTATCGGCACGTGCAATCAACCCGGCCACCGCCAGCGCGTGGTCTGGCGTGCAATTGTCCGCATTTGCCTGGGCGCAGCATGCACAAGCGGCCGGCTTTACAACACTGCCCTATCGCTGCGGTCATGCCGGGCTAGAGCATCCCCCAGCGCTAAATTGCCAGCTAAGCACGCACTTAGTATTTGCCGAGGAAACCTATCCTGCGCTTCCTTCGACACTTGCAAGCGCTGCCATACAGCTTGCCAAGCGTGTACGCGTGCCTTTGTTGGGCATTACGTTGGGCTGGCACACTCCGAATTTTGGGCCGAAAGATGCGCGTCATGCAAACTTCATCGACGCGAACACGCTGCCCGATCTTCGCGTCGGAGGCACCGCATTTATCGCGGCATTGGCCGCATCACTGATGGCTGCAACGCCCTCGCGGGGCCGCACGTGATTGTCCTCGTTGGCATTCCATCAGAATCACCCATGCGCATGGTGGCTACGGAGCTAGACGCGCTAGGCCACCCCTATGTGTATTGGAATCAGCGTCATGTCCTAAGGAACCACTTGGATTTCGAAGTTACCGCCGGTGCACTGGACGGAATACTAACGGTGGATGGCACTGAAATCAGTCTAGAGCAGATTAGTGGCGTGTATGTACGCCTGATGGACGAGGCGCAACTGCCAGAATTGCGAGCATTGCCGTACCAATCACCAGAACGAAAAAACTCGCGCGCGCAACACGAAGCGTTGATGACTTGGTTGGATCTCAGCGCCGCACGTATTGCGAATCGCCCTGCCGCAAATGCTTCCAACGGGTCAAAGCCATGGCAAACGGCGATGATCAGCGCTGCTAGCAAAAACCTTCAAACGCCCGACACATTGATAAGTAATCATCCAGATTCCGTGCAGGCATTTAAGGAAAAGCATGGTGAGCTAATCTATAAATCTGCTAGTGGCTTTCGTTCCATTGTTCAGACCTTGAGCACTTTAGATCAAGCACGTCTGCACGCTATTTGTTGGTGTCCCGTACAATTTCAGCGCCGCGTCGCCGGGCGTGACGTCCGGGTGCACGTCGTTGGTGACGAAGTATTTGCCACACGCATAATTTCCAATGCTGTCGATTATCGATATGCCGCTCGTGATGGCTTAGCCGCGGAATTGGAAGTGTTCGAGCTGCCCGCGACGCTCAGCGATGCTTGTCGATCCGTATCACGTGCACTCGACCTGCCGTTTGCCGGAATCGACCTGCGTATTGAAGACGACGGCAACACGTGGTGTTTTGAGGTGAATCCTTGCCCCGGCTTTAGCTATTATGAAGCACACACTGGGCAGCCCATCGCCGCTGCGTTGGCGCGCTATTTGGCCGGGTTTTGACCGGCGTTGGATACTTGCAAACGCTTTGCCAATGACAATATTTGAACAATATCAAGTTATCTGATACCAACGATTTTCCCCAAGCTGAATCTGCTGATGGCCAGCGCCAGCAGGAATCATCGGGAAACAATTCTCTGTCGCCTTAACCGCTACATCTAGGAAAAATGCCTGGTCGCTCTGTAGGCATTCCGCCAGCGCCCCAACTAAATCTGCCGGCTTTTCCACGCGTTTGGCGGCCCAGCCAAACGCGCGTGCAAGCGCAACGAAATCGGGCAGTGCTTCGGTATAACTATGGCTGTAGCGGCCATGGTGTACCAGTTCTTGCCATTGCCGCACCATCCCCATGTAGCCGTTATTACACAAGATGACTTTGACTGGCGTGCGGTGCTGCACTGCAGTAGAAAGCTCTTGAATATTCATCAGTATCGAGGCGTCACCACTGACGCAAACCACCGTTTTATCAGGAAACGCAATTTGTGCGCCGATGGCGGCCGGCAAACCATAGCCCATCGTGCCCGCACCACCAGAACTAAGCCAACGCCGCGGCGCGTCGAAACGCAAATACTGCGCGGCCCACATTTGATGCTGACCGACATCAGTGCTGACAATCGCATCCCGGCCTTTCAATGCCAAATTCAGTTTACTCAGCAGCGCTTGCGGCGTAATTTCCTGTGTCGAATCACTAAATGCCAAGCAATCTTGTGCGCGCCATTTGCCGATCATTTGCCACCAGCTTTTAAGGCGCTTGGGCTCGAAAGTGTGCAAAGCCAGCGCCTGCAAAAGCGCGGTTAAACCCTGCGCGCAATCGGCCACGATCCCGACATCGACCTTGACCACTTTATTGATCGAGCACGCGTCAATATCGATGTGAATTTTCTTGGCGTTCGGGCTAAACATGGCCA
>JBBQBR010000326.1:0-4026 GCA_038317875.1 Lysobacterales bacterium | reverse complement strand
ATTGCAGGCTCACTTTTTTTTGCTGTGATCGCGGGCATTTTTGCGTTCATCCTTACGCTTTTGGGCGGTCTTAAAGGTGGGGGAGGCGCAGGCGGCTGGTCATCGCATTCGGGTGGCGGATTTGGCGGCGGATACAGCGGCGGCGGCAGTATTGGCGGTGGTTTCAGCGGTGGCGGCGGCAGTTTTGGTGGCGGCGGCGCGTCAGGGAAGTGGTAGTGAAGATAAAGCGCATCCTCAAACATTTAATTGTGCCGAGCTGGCGGCTGCGGCGTGCGTTTTCTGCTGAAACGCTTAAGAGTATTGAGCAGGCCATCGCTGCGAGTGAAGCGCAACATACCGCCGAAATTCGCTTCGCTGTTGAAAGTGCGCTGGACACCGACGCACTCCTCCACGGGCAGTCCGCCCAGGCGCGGGCACTAGATGTTTTCTCAAACCTACGTGTTTGGGATACCGAAGCGAACAACGGCGTATTGATCTATCTGTTATTGGCAGATCAAGACGTCGAGATTGTGAGTGATCGCGCTGCGCACGCCAAAATTGGCACTGATGCGTGGCGCACGATATGCAGCATGATGGAAGTTTCATTCAAACACGGCAATTTTGAAGCCGGTGTTTTACTCGGCATCGAAGCGGTTACGCAGCATTTGATAATGCATTTTCCTAGACATGATTTGTCTATTTTAGAGCCCAACGAATTGTCGAATGCGCCGACTGTGCTTCACGCGCGCTCTGATCTCAAGCGCACTTTTTAAGGTTAGAGTGCGATTGCAAGCCACCAAATACTAATTCAACGGCGCAGTTAAAATCTACGCTTAAAGTACACGTCTAGCGAGCGCAAAACGTTCGGCCCAATAGCCTGAACTTAGACTTGAAAGCTGCACATTTTTACCGGTGCGGGGCGCGTGCACGAAACGGCCTTCACCAACATATAGGCCAACGTGGAAAATGCTGTTGCCTTCGCTGAAAAACACTAAGTCACCTAGTCGCAGATTTTGCGGGCGACGCAATATGCCGCCAAACACCGATTGCGCCTGTGCCGTGCGTGCCAACATGACGCCGAGTGCGTCGCGATAAATGAAACGCACGAAGCCGGAACAATCAAAACCGGTTTGCGGCGATTCGCCACCATAGACATAGGGCGTGCCAACGAGGCTCAAGGCGCGAAACGCAACCGCATTTGCCGAGCCTTGCGCCGGTTCACGCAGTGGCCGCTCGGCTGTTGGTTCTGTCCAGCGGCTAAAGTTGGAATTTCGTACAGGCGCACTTGAGCACCCCGCCAATGCCAGCACAACGGTGAGTGCTACTGCGGGTGCAAAAGGGTGGGGCGGTTTCATCGAGCAATCGGTATTGAGGCGTAGCCTTCGCGATGGCTGGGATATTCGCAAGTAAATCCTAGCTGACGCAGGCGTGTGTTAGCGACGCGTTTACCGCTAACCGGTGTGTCCACTGGTGGCACGGGCAAAAGGCCAGCGGCGATTCTTTGCGAATCGTAAAGAGCTTGCTGGGTACAAGGCTCGTTATCAACGACATTCAATTTCAGTGGCCTCGAATGCAAGTTAAGCGCGAATACAATGGCGCGCGCGGCATCAGCCGTATGGATGCGGTTGGTCCAATGGTGTGCCAACGGCGCTGCCCCAGACAGCGCTTGGCGACGCGCAAAATCGCGCACTGAAATTTCGCCTGCGGAGGGCGAAAAACGCGGCCCGTAAATTCCGCCTAAGCGCAGCGCAGTATCGCCAGCGCGTAGCAAATTTTCCGCCTCCACTAAAATTCGACCGTTAAAAGCGCTGGGCTGAGTCGCTGTAGACTCGTCAACCCAGGCACCGTTATTTTCGCCATAAACTGCGGTACTTGAGCAAAACAATATCGGTTGCGCGTTGCGCGCGTGCAGAATGTTTTGTAGACCATCGATATAAAGTGCGCGATAAGCTTGCTCACTTCGATCGCTAGGCGCTGCGGTAAAAATAATGGCGTCTGCACGTGCAACGAGTGGGGCGATATCGTGCGCACTTGATAGATCAGCAGCGCTTTGGCCTTCGCCACCTGAACGGTTGATCGCGGTAACCAAGGCACCTCCGGCATGCAGCAAATGCGCGACGCGCGAGCCTAAATCACCGGCCCCAGCGATCAAAACGTGCATTTTTAAGGGGTCGCCGGTGTTGCTTCACGCGGGTTGCTTAACTGCAGTGAATTTCGCTTCGGCTTGTTTTTATTAATCCAGCGCAGCCAAAGCAGCCAAACCACCAGGGCGTCTAGAATAATCAACATTTGCCAGACATACAGATGGAACCATTCAAACCAAGTCATGCTGTACATTGCGAGGTAATACAGGCTGACAATGCGCACGATATTGAGCAAATGAATCGCAAGAAAACCGGCAACAAAGCCCAAGATTTTTTGTCCAAATGTTGCTGGAAACGCGAAGACGGCCGCAAACAAAATGATCACGGCTTCCATGCCGTTACAGCCTGCAACGACTTGAATGCCCTGGCCGGTAACACGGTCGTGAATTGTTATGCCCTGTGAAACAACGTTTTCATCGAACAGCATCATCACAGTAACCGACACCTTCGCCACCGCACTTGTGATCGGTGTGGACATGTAGTCCTGGCCCCATGGCAAAAGGTAAAACACAAATACACTGACAAGCAAGGTAATAAAGATCAGTACGAAACGCAGCATAGCCAAACCAACTAGAAGGTGATCGCTAAGCTTAGCGCATCATGTTGTCAATGGAACGCTGATAAGTCGCGGCGAAGTAGCATTTGTTTGGCTGCGTGATATTTTTTTTAGCGCAACACCGAGCTGGGGCAAAACGCCCTCGGCCTGCTAGCATTCACGCATGAATCCCTCTTCCAACCTAATTCTGATCGGCCCCATGGGCGCTGGTAAAAGCACCGTCGGGCGTAAGCTCGCCGCGCGTTTTGGCCTGCGTTTCATTGATTTGGATCATGAAATTGAGCGCGCCACGGGAGCTAGCGTGAATTTGATTTTCGAAATTGAAGGCGAGCCCAACTTTCGCGATCGGGAAGCAAAACTTCTTGACGCAGTAACGCGCAATAGCGGCGTGCTGCTGGCAACCGGCGGTGGCGCGGTCTTGCGCGCGGAAAATCGCGTAAGACTGATGGAGCGCGGCTTCGTAGTTTATTTAGAAACAGACGTCGACACACAACTTGAGCGCTTAAAGCGTGATCGTGCCCGGCCGTTATTGCGAACCCCCGATCCGCGCGCAAAATTGCTGGAACTTGCCGCTGCGCGCAACGATTTGTATCGCCAAACGGCTGATTTAATTTGGGTCAGTGGGCCTAATACCGCACGGAGCGCAGCGGAGAGCCTAGTGTATAACCTAAGACATCGCTGGCAGCAGCTTCCGGAGGCAACTTAATGGCAACACTGAATCCAAATTTTGCGCCCAGTAATCGTGGCGTTACCTGTGTGCATGTGCCTTTGGGCAAGCGCGCCTACACAGTCGAAATTGGTGAGCAGCTACTGCGGGGTGCCGCAATTTCCGACGCATGCCCAGGAAAACAGGTGCTAGTCGTTAGTAATGACACCATTGCGCCGCTGCATTTAGACCGTGTTCTGGTGCAGCTTGCGGACAAAAAAGTGGAGTGCTGTGTTTTGCCGGACGGCGAAGAATTCAAAAGTTTTGCGAGTGCAGAGCGTATTTTTCATCGCCTAGCCGCCATGCATGCCAGCCGAGACGTTACATTAGTGGCCTTGGGCGGCGGTGTGATCGGTGATTTAACCGGTTTTGCCGCTTCGCTTTGGATGCGCGGTGTGCCGTTCGTTCAGATTCCAACCAGTCTTTTGGCGATGGTTGATTCCTCAGTCGGTGGCAAAACTGCGGTTAATTTACCTTCCGGTAAAAATTTAATCGGCAGCTTTTGGCAGCCCAATGCCGTTTTCGCTGATGTGTCCTTAATGCGGACGCTGCCGCAGCGCGAACTTTGCGCGGGTTTCGCCGAAGTGATTAAGTATGGTGCGATCGTCGACCCAGTTTTTTTTAGCTGGCTAGAAGAGCAC
>JBBQBR010000325.1:0-4039 GCA_038317875.1 Lysobacterales bacterium | reverse complement strand
CGGGTTCGATCGCGTTCAATGCGCTGGCCATATTTGTGCAGATCCGTTTGGCGCATTTTTTACTCAAGGATTACTTGGGGCCCGAAGGCGGGGAGCTATGGCGTACCCGCGACTTGACGATCGCGGCTCTCGTGCTTGGGCCGATTATGATGAGCGTCAAACCGCTGGTCGTATTCCCTTTTTTACTCAGTTTTGATCTGATTCCCAGCAGTAACTTGTTGGATCGTGCCCTGGATTGGATCGTCGCTGACACGATGGCGGCATTTTTGGTGGCACCGATGATCTTGGTGGTGGTAGGCCAGCCACGCGCTTGGTGGCGATCCAGATGGCGCGCGCTTTTTTTGGGGCAAGGCGTAGTGGTGCTGGCATTTATCGCAGCACTTCAAATCGCGGCCAGCTTTGAAGGGGATCGCGTACGGGCGCTGGTGCATATCGAGCTTAGCAATCGTATCGAGCGATTGCGCGGCAAATTAGAGCAATTGGAAGAATACCGAGTACCGCCCGTGGGTGGCTCACGCGCGCTCGGCTTGGTGCCGCTCAGCGCTTCGGCTGCGGAGTCTACACCCACGCCCACGACACCACTCAATTACGCCGCCCCCGTTGACCCATTGTTGCTCAAGCTTGATCGGGTGCCGGGTTGGGCGCTTGATCTGGGCCGGTGGTCCGCCGAAGAACGCGCGCTATTTGCCGCGAAAAAATGGCGGTTCTTATTCGCAAAAACCCCAATCTCCTCAAATGGGGAGAATGAGCTCATTGTCAAACAGTCCATGATCTTGGCTAACGTTCGGTTTCACACGGCACTCGTATTGCCACCCTTAGCGGTGCGCGCG
Source organism: Lysobacterales bacterium (assembly GCA_038317875.1). Classification (GTDB taxonomy): domain Bacteria; phylum Pseudomonadota; class Gammaproteobacteria; order Xanthomonadales; family SZUA-5; genus JANNYA01. Next base: position 3,209 of record JBBQBR010000325.1, on the reverse strand, counting down.
ATCGCCTCGAAAACGCTGTGGTGGTTCCAAGTTGCTTTTTCGATCGCAGCGATCTTGGCGACCTTGTCTACCGTACGCAGCAGCGCGCGCCGCCGTTTATTGGAGCAACGCGTCGCCCAGCGCACCGCGTCCTTGCGTGACGCGACACACCAGCTCGCCCTATTTAAGGCCCTGGCTGATCAGGCGACCGATCCAATTATTGTGGCCCAGCCGCTGGCATCTGCTTCGGGTTTGCCGATATTGCGCTATGTCAATCCGGCATTTACGCAAGCGACACAATATGATTTAACTGAATTAGCCGATCTGAATTTGCTGCGTGGGCGCGGCACCGACGCCCACAAAATCGAGCATTTGATGCACTCGCTCGCGCGCGGTGAAAGTGCTACCGCTGAGTTTTACCACTATCGCAAGGATGGCTCGCGCTACTTAGCGCACGTCAACGCTTTTCCAATTTTCTCGGATGCGGGTGCGATGACGCATTGGGCCGGGCTGTATCGTGACATCACCGAAGATCGTGCCCGCGAAGCGCGGGCTCGGGTGGATGAACGTGTGAGCCAAGAACGTGAGCGGCACGAGCAAATTGGCCGGATGGCCGGTGGCGTTGCGCATGATTTTAATAATCTGCTGACCGCCGTGCAGGGTGGCGTTGAGCTAATTCGAATGGAGTCAGGTGATCACGTTGCGCCAGATTTGTTGGAAAATATTGAACAAGCTGTGCGCACGGGCGCTGAGTTGACGCAGCAGCTATTGGCCTTTTCCGGAAATGGCCAGGGCCGCATCGAAGTCTTGGAGCTTGGCGCGCGCGTATGTGCGGTACACAAAATGTTGAAAATGGCGATCCCAACCACGACGCTGTTAACCGTCAAAATTGCACCCGGCCTGCATCATGTCAAGCTCGACCCGGCATGGCTGACCCAGATTCTGGTCAATTTAGTGATCAATGGTGCGCAAGCGTTGCACGGGCAGGCCGGTAGCGTGCAGGTGGAAATTTTTGCTGCAAGTGATTGCACGCCACCGATAAATGTCACACCGATTGATATTGCTCAGGGTGCCGAAATACCGTTTGTCCTGGCAAGCGTTGTGTCCAACCATGCAGCGCGTGGATTACATATATGCCTTAGTGTCTGCGATAGCGGTTGCGGAATAGCGCATGAGCTTGTGCATAAGATATTCGAGCCGTTTTACACCACCAAATCCGAAGGCACAGGCCTAGGTTTAGCGGCGGTAGCGGGCGTGGTGCGGGAGTCGGGCGGCTGGTTGACGGTGCGATCTAATGCGGAGCGAATAAGCACTAGCACCACAAACCGCCATAGCGCGCTTTCGAGCAATCTTGGCACCGAGTTTCGCGTCTACCTACCGGCGCATGATCCCGATGCCGCGAGCGAGGGCAAAAATATTTCGCAACTCTCAGCTGATACTTTTGTACCAACGTTGTCCAATGCAAGCGCAGCGCGCAGCGTACTGATAGTCGACGATGAAGCCGGCGTGCGCGCCTATGTGGCAACGGTGTTGCGCGGTTTGGGATGGTCAGTGACCACTGCAAATAACGGCTTAGAGGCGCAAGCTCGCCTGCGTCAAGGTGGCTACCACTTAATGATTACCGATTTGACCATGCCAGAAATGGGCGGTTTTGCGCTAATTGACTGGTTGGCACAGCAACCGGAATCCCCGCCCGTGGTGATTATGAGCGGCTACTCACAAGACCGCGAGCTGCTCATGCAACGCCACGCCCAGCACATACGCGCGTGGTTGGATAAACCCTTTACAGTGCATGCGTTGCGGGCCGTGACTGAATTGGTACCCGGTGGGCAGAGCTCAATAGCGATTGGTTAAGCGCTGGCTTTTTGGGGTGGCGCGCCCCTGAGTTCAACGCGCTTGTTAGATTGTCGTTCCCGCATGCTTTCGGCGGGAATTGAATGTGTACAAATTCGCCGAACATCTGAGTCCCCGACAAAAAAACGCGCGGGGACAACGCCTCTATGTCACTCCGGCAACCTCAATGCCGCCGAATAAGGCGGAATTTCGCGCCGAACACCTGCAGCGACTTGCTTTTGGACATCAACCCACCAGCGCGGGGTGAACACGTCTGCGTGCGCGTCCATCAAGCCTTTGTGCATGGCCGGCGTTAGCCCTAGAAAGCGCGGGAATTCTTCGGGGAATAGATCGTTTGGCGCGACATAAATTTCGCGGCTATCGTCGTCGTCGCTGGGTGTGGGCAGTTCGCGAAAGCGGCACTCGGTAACGAAGCACAGCTCGTCGTAATCATAGAAAATTACGCGCCCGCCTTTGGTGACGCCGAAATTTTTAAGCAATAAATCACCGGCAAAAATGTTGCTGTAAGCCAAATCTTTCAGCGCTTGGCCGTAATCCACCATCGCCGCAACTGCAAGTTCTTCTGAAACTTCTTTGACATATAGATTTAACGGGCGAATTCGGCGTTCAATATACAAATGCGTCAAAACAACATAGTCGCCTTCGACGATCACCGTTGAGCCGCAGGTATCAATAAGTTCTTGCAGCGCTTGTGGCGCAAAGCGTGTGCGCGGGAATTTTAGGTAGCGGAACTCTTGTGCGTCGACCAAACGCCCGGCGCGGTCGTGCTTGAACACGAGTTGATATTTTTCCAACACGTCTTGGCGCACGATGTTTTTGGGCGGCGCAAATTTGTCGCGAATCACTTTGAAAACGAGCGGATAGCTGGGTAGCGTAAACACGGCCATAACCATGCCTTTTTCACCGTCGGCTAATTTGAAGCGGTCGTCACGTGCTTCTAAATGCCGGAAAAAATGGCGATAGCGTTCGGTTTTGCCTTGCTTTGCCCGCCCAAGCACGGTGTAAAGCTCATCAATGGGTTTGCGCGGCAGTAATGTCCGTAAAAATACGACTGCATCACCCACCGTTTCTAAATCTGCCTGGAAATAGCTGCGTGTGTAGCCAAAAAGTGCGGCGACATCGTCGCGATGGGTCAGCACTGCATCGGCGCGTATGCCGCCGCTGCGTCCGGCCTGTGCTTCTTCATTTTTCAGCGCGATGGCAATCGGCGAAAATAGCTCCTCGCCGAATACGCGTCCGACCAAATACGCGCGGCGTTCCCGGTAAAAAACCGTCGTCAATAGTTCCACCGCGCGCACTGGCTGTTCGCCCCAATGCGCCAACTGCGTTGCAACGGCGAGTGCGATGCGTGCCGCGCAGCGATCGGGGTCCCAATA
>JBBQBR010000324.1:0-4068 GCA_038317875.1 Lysobacterales bacterium | reverse complement strand
GTTAAAGCCCAGCGCGGCAATCTGCTGGATGCGCTTGTCAGCGTTGATTCGGTCTTGAAACATGCCCAGTGAAATCGTGTTTTCGTTGGCACCGGCGGTGACTACGTAATAGTCGCGAATGCCGCCCGCAGCCAATTGCCGCGCCAAAGCAAGCGCGGCTTCACGGTCAGTGGATTGCGGTAAATAAACCCAGTAGCCTCGAATTTGCATCTCCTCCACCTCTTTGACTTCCGCCGCTGCGCTGAGCGCGCCCAAACGCGCACGCAAAGATGCCGCGACTTCGGCGTCGCGAATCGGGCCGATGCGCTCACAATATTGCGCATCAAGCGTCGCAGGACTAGCGCTGGCAACATCCGTGGGCGGCAGACTGGGCGCTGAATTGGGCGGTGGAGCGCTGGCGGGTGCCTGTGTTTCGCTAGCGCTGGCGGGCTCAGGTGCGGCATTGCCCGAGGCTGCGCGCGCGGTTTGGGACGCGGCGCGCATTTGTTCGGCATCACGCTCACTTAAAAGTACCAGCGTCGTCACATTCGGTTCGGTTGCACGCGGCGCCGCTGGCGCTGCCTTAGGATTGAGCCACGCGAATGTGAAAGCGGCTAAGTTAAGCGCTAAAAGAAAAACTGCAAATGTGCGCCAGGCCATAGTTCGATAAATCAATAAGGGCAAATGCGCTTGATTGTAGCGGCTAGTGGGTGCAGTCACACCTCCTGAATTCGTCATTCCCGCACGCTTTTGTCGGGAATTCAGTGGGTTGAAGCCACGAAGACGTTGGATCCACGACAAAAACACTCGGGGATGATGAAATACGCCCTAATCGGCGATGATGCGCGAGATCGGTCATTGCGCAAGATGCACCACTTAATGCCATTGACGCCAACCCAGACAGTTCACACACTAGACACTTCACACACTAGCGACGCTGGCGACTTGCGCCACACCGCCCTCGCCTTCCCAACTCGTTATCATTCCCAACATTCAGGAGCGAACCCATGTTTCGTCAAATTTCTGGTGCGTTGTTCGCACTGAGCTGCGTTTTTGGATCGCAAGTTATTGCGGCTGAGCGGGTCGTCAACGTTTATAACTGGTCTGATTACGTCACTGAAGATGCGCTCAAGCGCTTCACTAAAGAATCCGGCATTAAAGTCGTTTACGATGTTTACGATAATAATGAGGTGCTCGAAGCCAAATTATTAGCCGGACGAAGTGGTTACGACGTCATTTTTCCGTCCGCGCGCCCCTTTGCGGCACAGCAAATCAAGGCTGGGATTTATCAAAAGCTTGATCGCAGCAAGTTGAGCAATTTCAAGAGCTTAGATCCGGCTTTGCTGGCCAGCATGAGCGATTTTGACCCAGGCAATGCTTATGTAGTGCCTTATATGTGGGGCCCAACCGGCATTGGCATCAACGTCAAGAAAGTGCAGGCTGCCCTGGGCACCACGGCGCCATTGGACACTTGGGCATTATTGTTCGATCCGGCCATCAGCGCAAAACTCAAAGGCTGCGGCATTGCGATCCTAGATGACGATACCGAAGCGCTGGGCGCTGCGTTTATTTATATGGGCAAACCGGCAAAAAGCGGTGCGAAAGCAGATTTGGACGCGGTCGCAGGCGTATTCGCCAAAATCCGGCCGAACATCCGCTATTTTCACTCCAGCCGCTACATTGATGACCTGGCCAACGGGGATATCTGTATCGCGCTTGGCTATTCGGGCGATGTATTGCAAGCTCGCGACCGCGCCGCCGAGGCAAAAAATGGCCAGGAAATCCGCTTCGTTATTCCGCGCGAAGGCGCAATTCGAAACGTCGACGTGATGGCGATTCCGAAAGACGCGGGCCATGTGGCGGAGGCACACGCATTTATTAACTTTTTGCTTACACCAGACGTGATCGCGGGAATTAGCAATGAAATTCGCTATCCCAACGGCAACAAAGACTCACTGCCTTTGTTAAGTGCGGCAATTCGCAATGACCCTGGCATGTATCCGCCGTCTGCCACGCTGGCGAAAATGGTGGATGATGTTGTGCCTTTGCCAGCAGATCGCCGCGCACGCAATCGCGCTTGGACTCGTATTAAAAGTGGCAAATAAACCGTGGCGACCATTTCGGCTTTAACGAGTACCGACCTCGGCGCAGGTAATCAGACGGAAGCAGCGAAATTGAGCGACGCGGCGAAGCCTGCCGCACCTAAATTGCCGCCGTGGCAAGACGTGAATGCCAAGCCATTCGTGCGCGTGCAGCACGTGACGAAAACCTTTGGCAACGTGTACGCGGTCGACGATGTTTCCGTCGATATTTATCAAGGCGAGTTCTTCAGCTTGCTGGGCGGTTCTGGTTGCGGCAAGTCCACGCTACTGCGCATTTTGGCGGGTTTAGAGCAGCCCAGCTCGGGCAAAATCTTGATCGATGGCGTAGATGTAACTAATACGCCGCCGTATGAGCGCCCGGTCAATATGATGTTCCAAAGCTACGCGCTATTTCCGCATATGACGGTGGCGCAAAACATTGCTTTTGGCCTGCAGCAAGATCGCATGAAACGCAGCGCAATTGATGAGCGCGTGCGGCAAATGCTGGCGCTGGTGAAAATGGAGGCCTTGGGCGCACGCAAGCCGGATCAACTTTCCGGTGGCCAACGCCAACGCGTGGCACTGGCTCGCGCACTCGCAAAGCAACCTAAGTTATTGTTGTTGGACGAACCCTTGGGCGCACTCGACAAACGCTTACGCGAACACACGCAGTTTGAGCTAATGAATATCCAAGACCAAGTTGGCACGACGTTTATTACCGTCACGCACGATCAGGAAGAAGCGATGACGATGTCAACGCGCGTGGCGGTCATGGAAGCCGGGCGCATCGCACAAATCAACACACCCGCGAACTTGTACGAATTCCCGGCGAACCGATTCGTGGCGGAATTTATCGGCTCGGTCAACATTATCGAGGGCCGCGTGCTGCGCCAAGAGGCTGACCGCGTTGAAATTACCAGCGTTGGTTTCGAGCGCCCGATTGCGATGACGCATGCGGGCCCGCTACCCGAAGGCACGCCGGTCAGCATTGCCATTCGCCCGGAAAAGCTAGATGTGCTGGAGCAATTACCGGAAAACGCAGGCAACTGGGTGCGCGGCAAAGTCACCGAAATGGCTTACAAAGGCGATGTTTCGGTGTATCACGTGGAAACTGCCACCGGCCTAGTTCTGCGCGTGCAAGAAACCCATTGGCAACGCCAAGCGCACCCGCACTACGAATGGAATGATGAGCTGTATTTGGTTTGGGAAATGGATGGTGGCGCGGTTTTGACGAGTTAGGCGTTGTTTGGTCTATTGGACTTGCCGGTTTGCCCTGGTTCGCTGCACGTCAACTCGTTATTCCCACGTACTTTTGGCGGGAATCCATTGGGTTCTACGAACCTCGTCATTGCGAGGAGCGCAGCGACGTGGCAATCCATTTTTCCGCCATCGACAAGTTAAAAGGATCAATGAATCGCTTCGCTGCGCTCGCAATTACGTCGAACTTCCAATTGTCATCCCGGCGTACGCCGGGATCCATTGGCTTTTTAGATGATCAAATTTCGGCACAGATCTGTCGCAGGTTTTAAAATGGTTCCCGGCCTGCGCCGGGATGACGCTGGGGTGGGGTGTGGATTGCGGCGTTAGGTGTGGGATTTGTGCAACGATCAAAGGTTTTAAAATGGTTCCCGGCCTGCGCCGGGATGACGACGGTAAGCTCAGGGCGAACGGATCTATTTACTGGTTTGCGATCACTTAGCTCAAAAAAGAGCACTCTCCGGACGGATTGATGCACGACCATTCGCATCCAATTCACACCCAACTCCATAAATAACGCAAAAAGTACAGGCACGAACCTTGACCGAATACCTCCTCAAATATCATCGCGCGATTAAGGATATCGGCCCCAACCATTGGAATTCGCTACTCAACGGCGACGACAACCCCTTCGTTAGCTATGCCTTTTTAGACGCACTTGAGAACTCCGGCACAATTCGCGAAAACTATGGTTGGCAGGCGCTGCATTTGGCGCTCTACGACGCGCAGGGCGAGCTAATGGCTGCCTGCC
>JBBQBR010000323.1:0-4088 GCA_038317875.1 Lysobacterales bacterium | reverse complement strand
GCTTTGAGTTGGCGCACACCGGCACGCTATTTTTGGACGAACTTGCGTCGATGAGCCCGCGCGTGCAAGAGAAGCTGTTGCGTGTATTGGAATATGGCGAATTCGAGCGCGTGGGCGGGCGCGAGACCTTGCGCGTCGACGTGCGGGTGGTGGGTGCCACCAATGCGAATCTGCCAGCGATGGCGGCTAAGGGTGAATTTCGTGCCGATTTATTAGACCGTCTAGCGTTCGATGTGATCACATTACCGCCGCTGCGCGCGCGTTTAAGCGATATTGTGCCGCTCGCCGAGCATTACGCCACACGCATGACGCTTGAGCTAAAGCGCGATTTTTTTGCGGGGTTTAGTCCGGCAGCACAGGCGGCACTGATCGCCTACCCGTGGCCGGGAAATGTGCGGGAGTTGAAAAACGTCGCTGAGCGCGCGGTTTACCGTATGGGGGATCCAAATGACGCGATTGAATGCGTGAATTTCGACCCGTTTGCGAGTGCATATGCAACAAATTCAGTTCCAACTGCCGGTGTGCCGCAAATCGAGGAACGTGCTCACAATGAGCTTGACTCGAATGTAGCGTGCAACAGCGCGACGCAGCCAAACACTTCTGAATCTTCGTCCGTAGAAGTGTTCGCGATGGGTTTAGAGCAACAAGTGCAGGCCTTGGAGCTCAAACGGCTGCAGCAAGCTTTGGAAGCATCGCGTTTCAATCAGCGCAAAGCTGCCGAACTATTGCAACTGAGCTATCACCAACTGCGCGGCTATTTGCGCAAGTACAAGTTGGGTTGATTGTAAGCCGAACCGAACGGCTGCGATTCAAGGTGACATTTTCAAAGTATGATCGAAAATAAGTTTCAAAATCCATTTGAATCCTGGCGTGGCGCTAAAGGAAACCGTTCGTACTGAGCCCGTCGATGCATGTAGCCGCGCGCTGTGTTGTGCACAAAAAGCTGCGGCTGCGTTAGTATTTATACGGCTATGCACTTCGACAAGCTCAGTGCGAACGGTTCTTTTAAATATCACTTTGAATCGCACCCGAATTGAACTTACTTACTCCCAGCTTTGCACAATCACCTTAACTTGCGCGTCGTCTTTGAACGCGCGCAGCTTAACGGGTAGGGCACCATCGCTGGCATCGCTATAGCGCTCGTATTGTACGGTCCAGCCATTTTGCTTGAGCACGCTTAACCGCCCGCTGCCATCAAAACTGAGTTCCGGAAAACTAAGTTCCGGCGCATTCGTTGTGCCGCTTGATTGTGCGCGTGCACCGCGCACCCAAAAGCGCAGTTCTTGCATCGGAATCGTCCAACCGGATGCGGCATAGATGAGCGCCCTGGCGTCATCACTGTGTTGCGGCGCGCCTTTGCTATCGGTCAAGGTGTAGTTGCCTGGCGCACCTTCTAAACGCCAAGTTTGATTGCTCAACGGTGCACTAAGCTCGAAGCGAATCTGTTCACCGTTTTGAGTCCAATCGAAACGACCGCTGCCGCCGTCGTGCGCATTTTTGATCGCAATTCGTCCGCGCAAACGAAAACTGCTTTGTGCTTCAATGTTTTGATCGCGCTGTATTTGGTTTGCCTGCGCAACGGGCGTTCCCACGCGTGGACGCGGGCTGACGCAGGCGCTTAGCACGAGCGCAATCAGCGCAATATGTGCAAATTTTAAAGCGCGTGTCGTCATAATTTTTGCTTGGTCAAGCGTTCGACCGTGCTTTTCAGCGGCTCGGATTCAGGGAATTTCTTCAAGGCCTCCTCCCAAATTTCACGTGCTTCTGGTTCCGCGCCCAGCGCCCAAAGCGCTTCTACCAAGTGCGCAGCAATTTCACCTTCCGGTTCTGCTTCATAAGCGGCGCGCAGTTGCACGATCGCTAGATCAAAACGGCCACCTTTGAAATAGGCCCAACCTAGACTGTCCATGATCGCAGGCGATTTTGGTTCAAGCATATAGGCCTGTTGAATGTAGTTGGTGGCTTCCTCTACGCGCTCGGTCTTGTCGAGCAAGCTGTAACCTAATGCGTTCAGCGCCTGGGCATTTTGCGGGTCAATTTCAATGACCACTTTTAAGTCGCTTTCCAGCGCCGCGATGTCACCGCGCGCAAACGAATTCATTGCTCGCGCATACATAATCGTGGTGTCTTCAGGCATGCGATCAAGCGCTTCGCTCAACGTCGAATGCGCCGCGTCCAAACGCTTTGCTTTAGCCAGCAGTTCTGATTCCAGCAAATAAGCGTCGACGATGGCTTGGTTCGGTGCGTCGGAATTTTGTAACGCATCCAGCGTCGCGCGCGCGCCCTTTAAGTCTTTGGCCGACTGAATCACCGCAATCCGCATTTGGGCATTCGGCCACAGCTCGCCTTTGCTAACCGCGCCATACCACGCAAGCGCCTTTTTCGGTTGTTCAATCAACTCATAAATTTGCCCAAGCAGACTTTGACGGCTGGCTAAAGGCAGCCCTTTACTTCGCTCAATTTCGCGCGCAAGTTTAACTAACGCCTTCTTTTTCGCGGCAGGTTTAACAGTTTTGCCGCCTTTCGACTGATTTGCTAGGACTAGCGCAATTCGCGCCTGATAAATTTCGTCCTCGGCTTTAGGTGCTGATTTTAATACCGCATCAATTTCAGCAAATCGGTTCTGGCTGTTCAATACTTGCACATAGCTCAGCCGCAGGCGGGCATTTTCTGGATCAAGTGAAAGTGCTTTTGCATAGCTTTTCGCTGCCTCATCACCACGCTCAAGCGCAATTTCAGCAAGCCCACGCCAAAGCCATGCCTTTGGGTTTTCCGGGTCGGTTTTGATTCGATCAGTGGCTAATTCCAGCGCTAAATCATTTTGTTTTAGTCGCAAACTGAGCGGCACTAAGCCGCGATCAATCGGCAAGGCTAATAATTTAGGCTCGGCTTTCAATGCTTGCAGCAGTTCGACCGCCAAGCCCGCCGCATCGGGTGCCGCAACTAAGTTGAGCGCTAAGCCTGCAGATTCGGGGCTGTCCATTAGCAGCAGAGCGCGCAATTTAATCAACGCTTCGTCTTTTTTCCCCTGCACGATTAGCGCAAACGCCTGCGCCTGGAGTGCGTTCAAATTTTGTGGCGCGATTTCAAGCCAGAGTTCGGCCGCTTCCTGTGCAAGGCCGAAATTGCGTGCCGACAGGGCGAATCGGGCTGCGCGTTCGGCAAAATCCGCGCGTTTTTCACTTTTTGCTGCTTGGATATACAGCCGCGCGGCTTCTTCTGGGCGTTTGTCAGCGGCGGCAAATTCGGCGGCAAGGGCTGTATCTAATTTGCTTGGGCTTGGCTCAAATTGCTCTAGCTTGGAGGGCTGTGCCGTGCTGTTAGGGTGCTCGGCCAGAGCATCACTAGAGGTTTCAGCATCACTAGAGGTTTCAGCGGCAAGTGCAGGTTGTGCGCACGAAATCACAACCGTCAAAAAGAGGGTGGAAAATGGCAGCAATCGGGGTAATGCAAGCATTGAGTCGTCCTGAAACGTGTTTCGCTAATGCGAACGGGGTTATGGGTGGCAGTTTATGGCCGGCTAGGTGAGCTGTTAGTTAAATTGCGCCATCGTCTAACGCGCACATGCTACTTGATGACTCAGCGCCAGGGCCGCACACTTAGCGCCTAAGATTAAAGGCTTATGCGCATCATTTTGCACTCTTTGCTATGCACCTAACTGCACTCGGCGTAAATCACGTCAGCGCGCCGATGGCGGTGCGCGAGCAATTGGCCGTGAACTTGACTGAGCAAGACGCTGTTTTGCAAGGTTTGCGCGCGCTTCCGGGTGTTACCGGAGCGATGATTTTATCGACCTGCAACCGCACCGAGCTGTATTTTGCCCAAGCGAAAGCGGCGAACGGCAAACTACACAGCGTTCTCAGTGACTATCTAGCGATGCGCGGCAATTCCGCGAACTTGGCAACGCACTTTTATCAGCATCAGGGTGCCTCAGCGGTACGCCACGTTTTTCGAGTTGCAACCGGTTTGGACTCGATGGTTTTAGGCGAGCCGCAAATTTTAGGCCAGCTAAAAAGCGCTTACGCCCAAGCGAAAGCCGCAAATTCGCTCACGCCCGCGCTGGAACGTCTATTGCAACAAAGCTTTTT
>JBBQBR010000322.1:0-4090 GCA_038317875.1 Lysobacterales bacterium | reverse complement strand
TACGCAGTTGATAAAGGCGGCAATGATTTTCAGATTAGCATGGGCGGGAATGCAGAGCCTGTTATCGCACCCAGCGCGCCGTCAGGAATTCAAGCCCAGCGCATGGGTGCGAACCTGCATTCGCTCTGGGATACGCTGATTTTCGATGTGCCCAAACTTGGTTTAATGGCTGAGGCGGAGCAAATTTCGGCGTTGCCAGTACCGAAAAATACCGCAAGCGAAATTAATGTCGATTCAATCGCTCGCGAAAGCTGCAAGATGGTGCAAGCCAGCGACTTCTATCCGAAAAAACACCTAATCAGCGCTGATTATCTGAGCCAGATGCGGCCGCGTGCGCAGCTGCGTGTGGCGCTTGCGGGCAGGCGTTTGGCAAATCTTTTGAACCAGACTTTAGGCAAGCGATGATTAGTCGCGCCGAATTTCAGCGGCGCCGCAAGCTATTGATGGGCCTAGCGCGTGCGCCAGCGGCCATTATTGTGCCCGCCGCACCCGCACGGGTGCGCAGTGTCGATGCTTTTTACGCGTACCGACAAGACAGCGATTTGGCTTATTTGACCGGTTTTGAAGAGCCCGACGCGGTGCTGGTATTGATTCCAGGACGGGCGGCGGCGCAAAGCATTTTGTTTTGTCGTGAACGTTCCGCTGAGCGCGAACGCTGGGATGGTGAAGTAATTGGCCCTGAGCGCGCGCCAGCGCTATTGGGCGTGGACGATGCGTTTCCGATCGAAGATATCGACGATATTCTGCCGAACTTGATCGATGGCCAGGAACGCGTTTATTACCACTTCGGGCGCGACGCAGAGTTTGATCTGAAAGTGTTGAGCTGGATCAATCGCTTGCGCGCGCAAAAGCCACGCGGTGCACGGGCACCCGAAAGCATTATCGCGCTCGGGCATTTATTGGGCGATTTACGCCTGTTTAAAAGCAAGGGCGAGCTGAAGTTGATGCGCCAAGCGGTGGCGATTTCGGCGCTAGCACACCAGCAAGTCATGCGCACCGCGCGCCCGGGTTTGAGTGAAAATCAAATCGAAGCGGAGCTGATGTATATCTTTCGCTCGCACAACGCCGTCGCCGCGTACGAGCCAACGGTTGCGGCCGGGAAAAACGCCTGCACGCTGCACTATCGCGGCAATAAAAGTCCATTGATTGCCGGCGATTTATTGCTGGTCGATGCGGGCTGCGAGGTGGCGTGCTACGCCTCTGACATTACCCGAACCATGCCGATTTCGGGCCGGTTTAGCCCCGCGCAGCGCGATCTTTATGACGTTGTTTTAAGCGCGCAAGAAGCGGGTATCGCTGCCGCCAAAATGGCTAATGCCTGGCGCGATATTCACGACGCGGCGCTGCGCGAAATCGTGCGCGGTTTGATCGCGCTGAAGCTGCTGCGGGGCGATCTGGACAAAGCCATCGCCAGCGGCGGCTATAAAACCTATTTCCCACACAAAACCGGGCATTGGTTGGGTTTAGACGTGCACGATGTCGGCGATTACCACATTGAAGGCAGCTCCAGAATTCTGGAATCGGGTATGGTGTTAACGGTCGAACCGGGCATTTACATCGCACCTGATGACCCACACGCCAGCAAAGCTCTGCGCGGTCAGGCGGTGCGTATTGAAGATGAAGTGGCCATCACTGCGCTGGGCCCACAGCTTTTGACTGGCGCCGTGCCGCGCTCGGCTGAGGCGATTGAAGGGTTTATGCGGGGGTCGTCATGACCGTTTTGCGCCAGTTCGGTCTACACTTCCTAAGTACCCGACCTTGGTGGTTTTATGAAACGAGTTACTGGCATAGGCGGCATTTTTTTCAAAGCGAACGACCCTGCAGCGTTGCAAGCTTGGTATAAAACGCATCTAGGAATTGATGTGCAACCATGGGGCGGCGCCGCCTTCAGCTGGGCCGACGACGCAGGGACGCCGGTTGCGGGAACCACCATCTGGTCGATTGGCGCTGCGCAAGGGGATCAGTTTGCGCCCAGCACCGCCACTTTCATGGTCAATTACCGAGTTGAGGATTTGCATGCGCTGGTTAAAGTCTTACGCGAAGAAGGCTGCAATGTGCTCGATAAAATCGACGATTCCGAGTATGGAAAATTTGCTTGGGTGATTGATCCAGAAGGCAACAAGGTCGAGCTTTGGCAACCGCCGGTTGGGCAATGAAGGGCGGTAATTATCGCCACAGAGCTGGGTACTGCAGATGGACGGTTTCTAATGGCTAAGAACTTTGCAACCGCTACCCGGCGCACTCTGGCAAAATCCCCGCATGGAAATTCGACCTGACGCATTTACCCGCCATTTGAGCGGCAGCCTTAAATTTGCCTATTTATTAGCGGGTGACGAACCGCTGCTGGTGCTGGAGGCGTCGGATCAATTGCGCTCAGCGGCGCGCACGGCGGGCTTTATTGAGCGCCATGTTTTCGATGTCAACAGCGGCCTGGATTGGGCCGACGTACGCTATGAGGCGCAGGCGATGGGTTTATTCGCCTCGCAAAAGCTGATTGAGCTGCGCTTGAGCAGCGGCAAAATAGACGCAGAAGGTACTGAGTTGATTGCAAATTGGTGCAAAGATCCACCCGAAGGTATTTTGCTGCTGGTGATTTGTCCGGAGTGGAAAAAAGATCTGGAGCGCGCGGCGTGGGTTCGTGCGATCAACGATGTCGGCGCGCAACTGATTTTCTGGCCCTTAAAGCGCGAAGAATTGCCGCCTTGGCTGGTGCGGCGCGCAGCGGCGAGCGGGTTAAAGCTTGAGCAAGACGCGGCGGCAGAATTGGCGGATCGCGTCGAGGGCAATTTATTGGCGGCAAAGCAAGAATTGGATGGTTTGACCCTGCTGGCAGCGGCCAAGGTGCAGGCGGGCGCAACTGCAGCGGCAGCGAGCTATATCAGTGCGGCGGATGTGGAAGAGTTTGTGGCTGACGGCGCACGCTTTAATTCCGCCAGCGTGGCTGATGCGGCACTGTTAGGCGATGCCGAACGCGCTGTGCGCGTATTGCGTGCATTGGCGCTAGAAGGCGAAGAGACTTTTATGATTCTGAGCACGCTGGTGCGCCAAATCGAGTTGGTTTATGAGCTTAGCGGTGCCAAGGCAAGCGGTGGTATGGCAGCTGTAGCGCGGCTGTATCCTATGCGCGGGGTTTGGCCGGCGCGGCAAAAACTTTATGAGCGTGCACTCGCGCGCGCACCGCTTGTGGATTGGCAAAAGCGTGTGGCCGAAAGTGCTGCCGTCGATCAAACCGTGAAGGGCAGGCGCGCGGGGGATCCGTGGTTGGCGCTGGAACGTTTGGTGTTACGCGTGGCGTTAAGCCCGGAGAAAGCCGCGCATTTCGCGGCGTTTTAGACGTGTCGACAGTGTCGTTGTTAGGTTTATGAGCTTGAAATTTGACGTCGTGATAGTCGGCGCAGGCTTTGCTGGCATTGCCTGTGCGACTGCCCTGGTGCGGCGTGATCCAGCGCTGAATATCGTGCTGTTAGATCCCGCTGCGGCGCTGCCCGCTGGTTTGCCGTTCGCAGGGGCGCGCCCGGAGCACCTTTTGAATGTGCGCGCCGATCAAATGTCGCTGGATAGCGCGCAGCCGCTAGATTTTTGCGACTATCTTGCGCAACTGAACGGCCTAAGCAGTGCGGAAGTCGGCGAATTTTTTGCGCCGCGTGCGCAGTATTGCGACTACGTCGGCCAAGTTTTTCGAGCAGCACAATGCCATGTGGTGGCGGGCTCTGGGCAGATCAAATCGATGCGGGTGCAAGTGACGAAAATCACTCGGCTGGATCAGAAGTATTTGATTTACGGCAGGCTAATTTCCGACAAGCTGAGCGATGCGGAGGTAGTCGTGCAACTACAGGCAGCGCACGTCATTTTGGCGCTGGGCGCTGGTGAATACAAATCCGTGATCGCGCATCCGCGTTGGCACGTTGGGCCATGGCGTCTAACTGTTTTGCCAGCGCACACGCCCAGCGATACCGCGCTGATTATCGGCAGTGGCCTGACCGGCATTGATAGTGCGCAGACCTTGCACCGGCTGGGCTGGCATGGTGCGATTAAAATGCTGTCGCCGAATGCACGGCTGCCAGCGGCGAACCTTCAGTGCGCGCTGCCG
>JBBQBR010000321.1:0-4092 GCA_038317875.1 Lysobacterales bacterium | reverse complement strand
GGCGTCTGGTTTTCGACATCGGCCAGCCCATAGGCCTTGTGCGCCACGACGCACCAGGATCACTCCGCCCGGCTTTGAATCGGCAAAGAAACGCTGCGCACGCGCATCCATTTTCTTAGCCAATTCAGGCTTCGATGCATGCGCAAATCAAGGCAGCAAAACCGCCATCAATAGTATGACTGGGCTTAATCCCATGAAAGGTTTGCTGTTCATCGCTATACTTGCTTGTGTTTGGAACCCACAGGCTATGCCGGGCACCAGTACACGACTACAAAGCTATGACCAGCGTTCGGCGCGCCTTGTAGGCGGCGATTGGCACAATCGAATGGCGGTGAATTTCCGTACGCGATCCGCATGCATTTAGAACTACGAACGCGGTCGGGCAATCCTTTAGCCGGTCCTCATGCCCTTACCCGCTCAAACCTCACTCGCCACCGCATCCTCCGGCACCGAGCCTAAAAACGGCGCGAAATTTTTGAAAAATGGCGCACGCGCGCTCGATGTGCGCCAGAACAGCGCAATGGAACGCATCGGTTGGGGTGCGGAAAATGGTATTAACGTCAACGCCGGATTTGCGGCCACGGGTGGCAAGGTTGATAAACTTGGCAATAGCGTTGCCCCTACTCCAGCCGCGACCATTTGCCGCAACGTTTCTAAACTCGTCGCGCGAAAACCATCGGCTTCGCCAGTCCCCGCAAGTGCGCACACGCTAAGCGCTTGTTCGCGCAGGCAGTGGCCGTCGGTCAACAAAAGCAATGGGTGATGTGCCAAATCCGTGATGTTCACGCGCTTTTTCTTGGCCAATGCGTGCGCATTCGGCACCGCTAAAATAAAACTTTCGTCAAAAAGCGCCGCACTTTCAAAATGGTCGTGCATGACCGGCTGCGCCAACACGGCAAGATCAATTTTCCCACTGGCAAGAAGTTCGATAAGCGTTTCTGTTTTCTCCTCAATCAAGCGCAGTTTTAGCTTCGGAAAACGCGCCACGATGCGCGGCACCACGTGCGGCAACCAATACGGCCCGAGCGTGGGAAACACGCCCAGGGTCATCGTGCCTGCCTCGGGTTCTTTGCTTAAACGCGCTAACTCGCGAATGGCGTCCACCTCAGTTAGCACTAAGCGCGCGCGCGCGGCAATTAACGCACCGACGGCGGTTAGTAATACCTGACGCGGATTGCGCTCGACTAGCTGCACGTCCAGCAGGCCTTCCAATTTCTTAATTTGGGTCGAAAGCGTCGGCTGGCTGACAAAACAGGCTTCCGCCGCTTTACTAAAGTGCTGGTATTCCGCCAGCGCGACCAAATATTTCAAATCTCTTAAATTCATTGGCATTTTCCCTGATTTGCCATACTGCGTCGCGATTCCAGCTCAAGCCGGGTCGGGAAAAACTATAGCGTCGAACTATAACCTAACGCGTTTTATTTGACCGTGCTACTCACTAAACCTAGAACAGCTGTCCTGCTATGCTGACCCCTGAAATTTTTAAGCACCTAGGCTTATGACGACCTTTTTTTTGATTGTGTTTCTGTGGATTTTTTCGGTATGCCTGCATGAGTTTGCACACGCAATCGTTGCCTACAAAGGCGGCGATACTTCAGTCAAAGATAAGGGTTACCTCAGCCTGAATCCGATGAATTATTTGGATCCATTTAGCTCGATTTTAATCCCCACTCTCGTCCTAATTATGGGCGGAATCGGCCTGCCAGGGGCGGCGGTTTATATCAATACGGGTGCGCTGCGCTCGCCAGTTTGGCAAACTGCGGTATCGCTTGCCGGCCCAGCGATGAATTTACTGATTTTGTTTTTTATTTCCCTGCTGATCGCGGCCTCTGGCCTGCAGGGCAGCGCGCTGGGTGCGGCATTGGCATTCTTCGCGTTTTTGCAAGCGACATCCGTGGTGCTTAATCTATTGCCGATACCAGGCTTTGATGGTTTCGGTGCGATTGATCCGTATTTGCCCACGGATGTGCGCATTACTGCGCGGCGTATGGCGCCATTTGCCGTCATGGTTTTTATTGCCGCGATCTTTTTTGTGCCTGGCGTCAGTAGTTTTATATTTGGCGGATGTTTCAGAATTGCCTACATACTGGGCATCGACCCATACGATATTCAAGCTGGTTTTAAAGCCTTTAGGTTTTGGAAAAGCTAAAACGTTTTGGGAAAGTATGCGCAGCCTTAGCTCTACGTTGAATTTGGTGCAGACGTGTTACGGCACGCGCAAGAGATTTGGGATTAAACGTCGCTTTCAACCATGCCAATAACAACTATCAACGCAGAAATTAGGGTTTGCAGGGCAATTCGGGCAAGGTCAAACTTTAGGATAGATGGCATAACGTAAGCTCCAGGGCATCTAGGGTAGCCATTTTTATCTGGCTTATGAACTATTATGCACAATAGGACTGGCAACTTTCTGAATTGTTCCGACAATTTACGGGCGCACGTGGGCTTTTCGATGACCTGTTCATTGTTTAGTTACTGAGTTTCAACTTCGAGCAGCGCCGCAGCGAGTCCACAATCCTCCAGAGCGCCGGTGCATACCCGAGCCAACATCGGCACGGGCAAAAATTCAATCAAACTGACGATATTTTCCTCTAACGCCAGCATTGCGCTTGACGCTGGCAATACATTCGCAATCCAGCCCATTAAGCGCGCGCCGCTGCGTGCAATTTCATTGGCCGTTAGCCGCGCATGATTGATGCAACCCAAACGCACACCCACGACAAGCAACACTGGCGCGTCCAACGCTTTCGCCAAATCTGCGTGCTCCAGCGCGGTCGCCAACGGGGAAAGCCAGCCACCTGCGCCTTCCACGATCACATCGTCGCACAGCATTTCTGCCGCGCGCACTGCGGCGACAATTTGTGTCAAATCAACATTGATTCCGGCGGCGCGCGCTGCAATGTGCGGCGCAATGGGCGGCTCGAACGCATAGGGATTCGTTTGCGCGTAGCTCAGTTTGACGCTTGAACTTGCCATTAAGCTCAATGCGTCCGCGTTGGTTAATTTGCCCGCCGAATTTGCACAGCCTGACGCGATCGGCTTTATACCGGCGCAGCGCCGCCCGGATTGCGCCAGCGCACGCAATAGCAGGCTGCTCACGTAAGTTTTGCCGACATCGGTATCCGTGCCGGTAATCAGAACGGTAGTCATAAATAGTCAGGGTGCCGGGGCAACGTAGCCTGCAACTTGATCCGCGCCTTCGCCAAATAGAAACAGCTCCATTTGCTCGCTTAAATATTTCTTCGCTTTAGGGTCAAGCGGGCTGAGGCGGTTTTCATTGATCAACATCGTTTGATGCGCTAGCCATTGTTGCCAGCCTCGCTGACTAATATTGGATAAAATGCGTAACCCGGCAGCACCGGGAAAAGGGGCTCTGGTCAGGGCTTCGGCTTCCTGTTTTAGACGCTGGCAATAAATCATTTGAGTCATTTTGTTTCCTTAAGTAGAAGTTCCCTGAGCTTGATACGGATCTGCAACACCAAATCCAGCCAGTATTTGCACCTCGAGCGCCTCCATACGCTTCGCCTCGGCGGCTTGCAGATGATCCAAACCCAAAAGATGTAGCACGCCGTGCACACACATATGCGCATGATGATCGCGCAGTGCCTTTTTTTGCTCTAGCGCCTCACGCGCAATCACTGGCGCGCAAACAACCAAATCCCCAAGCCAATCGAGTTTGAAATTTTTTGGCATGCCGACCGGCAATTCGCTTGCAAATGAGAGCACATTGGTGGCGTAATCACGTCCGCGATACTGCAAATTCAATGCCCTGCCCTCGTCTAAATCGACAAAGCGTAATGACATGCCAACGTTAGTGGCGAAATTGCCCGGATTCAGCGCATCGAATGCCGCCTGCGCCCATTTCTCAAAGCTGGCTTTTGCCGGAATTCCGGTTCGCGCTGTTGCAAAACTAATGCCTAGCTCAACCGTTCGCGATTTGCGCTTTATCGGTTTAAGCACTTGTTTGAGCTGGCGTAGCACTAACCACAACTTCAGCAGCTGCCTTCTGCGCGGCCGCTTCGTCCTCGTGACGCTCGTAAGCCATTACGATGCGCTGCACCAATGGGTGGCGCACGACATCGGCGGCCTCAA
>JBBQBR010000320.1:0-4102 GCA_038317875.1 Lysobacterales bacterium | reverse complement strand
GCCCGCAGGTTCTGCAGTTTCCGGCGGTGGCGTTGCGACAGGATCTGTTTATCAATCCCTGGCTGCCGGCGCGATCGTTGGCCCAGCATCTACGTTTAGTCAAGCGTCAGGCGGCGGCGGCCCGGCTAATTTTGTTAACTTCATTACCGCTGGACCTAAAACGTTAGGTATCCGGTTTTTGAATGAAGCGGGCGCTGGCACACACTTTGGTTATATCAACATGACCACATCTGGCCCATTAGGCTTCCCAACCGTTATTACGCGTATTGTTTATGACAACGTCGCTGCTACGCCAGTGACCGTCGCGGGCGGCGGTGGTGGCACAACAATTGTTGCAGGAACGGCGCCTGGTGCCGTGACAATCCCGCCACGCACCCTACCGACTGCTTCAGCAACTTCGACGCTTTCGTTCACAGCTTCCGCCGCTTCGTCAACAACTTGCGTGGCTACAGGTGCTGGCTATTCAGTTTCCCCATCACCGTTGACTTTGCCAGCAGCGACCGCAGCTTCGGTCACCGTTACGCAAAACAGCACTACTGCTGGTACCTACGCTGGTACGATTACTTGCACAAACGCTGCAGGTGCGACGCCAGCTTCGTTTGTTTATAACTTCACGCACGTCGTTAACGCCGCACAAGTCGTTGCGGCACCAGTAATTCCTGTCCCAACATTGAATATTTGGGGCTCATTCGCACTGCTTGCAGGACTTGGCTTGTTTGGCGCGTTTGCGGTACGTCGCTTTAGCTAAACGTTTCTGTTTTAGATCGAAAAATGCCGACCGCGTGTCGGCATTTTTTTGCCCATCGTTGCCTAGAAGCATGCTTATGGTTCTTAAATTTGCCAACAAAACGCCCGCATGAATAACTGGTCATTGAAAAATGGCTATTTAGTCGAATTTACGCAATGGCGACCTGAGTTTGCGCAAGCGCAGGCGCAAGCGGACGGAGTGGAACTGACGCCTGCACATTGGGAACTACTCAATTTCTTGCGCGGTTATTTCGTAGAATTCGACATGGCGCCGCCGATGCGGTTACTAACCAAGGCCGTTGCAATGCGGTTGGGTGCGGAAAAGGGTAATAGCCTGTATCTTTACACGCTATTTCCCGATGGGCCTGCCAAGCAAGCCTGTCGCTACGCTGGTTTGCCAAAACCGACTTCGTGTATTTGATAACTTAGAGTAAAATCCGTTTCCGTATCAAGATCTATCGTGTTACGCGGAATTGCCACACAATATGTGCCTAAAATAAGCTGAGTAGAACCATGTCTAACGTTGAAATTTACGCTACCGCGATTTGCCCTTACTGCATCGCCGCAAAAGCATTGCTTGAACGCAAGGGCGTCAAGGAGATGACACTTACCCGCATCGATCTTGATCCCGCGCAGAGGGATCGCATGGTTCAGCGCAGCGGCGGGCGTAGAACGGTGCCACAAATTTTTATCAATAATACCCATGTGGGTGGGCACGATGATTTAGTCGCATTGGATCGCGCAGGTAAGCTAGATCCGCTTCTGGCGGGTTAGGTTCAATGGTGCCCAATTGGACGTAAATTAAAATTAGGGCATTAATAATTTTTGTTCGTTTCTTGACCTGCGTTTTCTGGAGTTTCAATGCGTTTTTCCAAAATTATCGGTACCGGCAGCTATTTGCCCGAAAAAATTCTGACCAATGCTGATCTGGAAAAAATTGTCGACACCACCGATGAATGGATTAGAGATCGCACCGGAATCGAGCAGCGCCACATGGCAGCCGATGATCAAACCACAGGTGATTTGGCTTATATCGCAGCGACGCGCGCGCTAGAGGCGGCGGGAGTTGCCGCTAAAGATATTGATCTGATTGTTGTAGGCACTACAACACCCGATTTGATTTTTCCGTCCACAGCGACCTTAGTTCAGCATCGGCTTGGTGCGAATGGCTGTGGCGCGATGGATGTAAATGCGGCGTGTTCGGGATTTATTTATGCACTTTCTATTGCGGATAATTTTATTCGAGCAGGTAGCGCAAAGCGTGCCCTGGTCATCGGCGCGGAAACGCTGACGCGTATGCTCAATTGGGCGGATCGCACAACTTGTGTCCTGTTCGCTGATGGCGCCGGTGCGGTGGTTTTAGAAGCAAGCGACAAGCCCGGGGTGCTTTCGACACACATTCATGCAGATGGTGCCTACACCAACGCGCTTTATAACCCGGTAGGTGTTTCCAAGGGTTTTAAAGAAGGCGAGGTTAACCACGGCATCAAAGTGGTGATGCAGGGGCAGGAGGTGTTCAAGGTAGCGGTCAGAACACTTGCTCGGGTGGTTGATGAAACGCTGGAAGCGAACGGCCTCAACAAAACAGACATCGATTGGTTGGTGCCGCACCAAGCCAATTTGCGCATTATTCAAGCGACTGCGCGGCATTTGGATATGCCGATGGAAAAAGTTATCTTGACGGTACAAAAGCACGGGAACACGTCGAGCGCCTCGGTTCCGCTTGCATTGGATCACGGTATTCGAAGTGGTCAAATCAAGCCTGGACAAACGTTGTTGATGGAAGCGTTCGGTGGCGGATTTACCTGGGGCTCTGCGCTGGTGCGTATCTGATTTGATTTAGCAATCATTTCGCAACTATTTTTACAGCGCAGCTTGGAAAATTCTAGACTCGACAACCGAAACCCACTCCGTTAAGATTCGTTCTCCTTTCGTTCTGCATTCCGTCAATGCCTGCACAGTCAAAACCTGAACAGTCAAAACCTGCATCGGCAAAACCTGCACAAATGCCGATCGGCACGAAGCGCACTGCCATAACTGGCAAAGCTGAGCTTCAATTGGAAAAAGCACTGACGCCGAGTCAGCGTCAAGTTTTAAGTCACTTGCGCACGCGCGAGGCTAAAGGCCATGCACCGCCTTGTTTAGACGAGCTTTGTATTGAGCTTGGATTAACCTCGCGCGGCTCGTTACACAAGCATATTCGCGCGCTGGTAGATGCAGGTTTTGTCGCAGACTTAGGTGGCAAACAGCGCGGCGTGCGTTTGGCAAACGCCGCACCCGCACCGCGTGCGGTATCTGTCCCGCTGTTAGGGCGCATTGCGGCGGGTGCGCCCGCAGATGGAGTTGCTGGTTTTGAACGTATTTTCGTACCACCTGAGCTTTTAGGGCGCGGCGACACGTACGCTTTGCGTGTGCGCGGGGACTCAATGCTTGACGCCGGTATATTAGATGGCGATGTTGTGCTGGTTGAAAGGCGCTCGTGCGCGCGTAACAACGAAATCGTGGTTGCCCTGATCAATGGCGAGGAAACCACGCTCAAGCGTATTGAACAGTTGCCCGGCTTAGTGCTTCTGCATCCAGAGAATATCCGATTTCAGACCCAGCGCTATTGCCCCGATCAGGTGGAAATTCAAGGGGTATTGGTTGGGCTGATGCGGCGTTACTAACGGTACTGGTGCTGCGCTTGCAGCTTTTAGATGATACCTGTGCTCAACACTAGTTTAAATCCCGGCAATTTTGCTCTCTCGATAAACGTTGCTCAAGATGAATGGTCATTTCAAGTTTGCTAGAGCAAACGCCTGCGCTTCGTTATTGTAAGCGCGGCGGGAAAACCCGTTGTATCGGCATAGCAAATATCGCGGCCGCTAGAATTGCGAAATTAACAATATATCTGCGTAGCAATCGGCGAAGCCGAAATTGCGAAGCTAAAAACAAATATCTAGGAATAATCCATGGTTCGCTTGTTGGTGTTAGCACTCTTGGTACTTACCGGGCAGGCGATTTCGACCGACGCCCGCGCTTTGCAGTTGAAAATCGCTACCGTTGCGCCGGAAGGGCAGTATTTGAAAGAAATGCGCGCGGCAGGCGACGCCATTAAGGCCCAAACCGCTGGACGGGTTGAGTTTAAGTTTTTTCCAGGTGGCGTTATGGGTACCGATGCGGCGACCGTTTTACGCAAAATAAAGCTCGGGCAACTTCAGGGCGGCGCATTTTCAGCAGCTGAGCTGTCCAGCGTCAGCAATGATGGTTCGCTTTACGGCATGCCGTTTTTGTTCGCGTCCAAAGAAGAATTTAACTATGTCTTGGACAAAACTTTGCCGCTGGTGCAAGCCAGCTATGCCAAGGGCGGCATGGT
>JBBQBR010000319.1:0-4131 GCA_038317875.1 Lysobacterales bacterium | reverse complement strand
GTGTTGATCAACATGGGCGAACGTGATGTCACCCACGATATGCGCCTAGATTTAGTGGGTGAAATCGCCAACACGATCGCCGGTAACGCACGCGCGGAATTTGGTTCAGAGTTCATGATTTCAGTCCCGGTCGTGATCGCTGGCGCGTTAGAAACCGTGCGCTTGCCAAAGGACATCCGCGCATTCGTAATCCCAATCACTTGGCATTCACAGCGTGCGGCCGTGATAATCGCGTTGGAGTAACTACAGTCCAGGGGAAGTGTCATTAACTCACTCGCTGCTCCAGTCAGCACCGTCGCGATTCCGCCTGTTCGTCATCCCCGAGCGTTTTTGTCGGGGATCCTCTTCAGAAAGCCAATTCGCCGAAATAGTCGGTTTGCACCATCAATTCATTCGCACAAAATGATGCGCATTGAGACTTTGTGCGACCCCATTCGGGGTCGAAACCTTTGGTTTGCTGCCAGTCTTCCGGTGGTTCACGCGGCGTTGCCGCTCCAACGCACCGGCTACCTTGTGCGATCCCTGCGGGATCAGTTCGATCATTGCCTTAAGTTAATGGCATTGCACTGGATTCCCGCCAAAAACATGCGGGAATGACGAGTTGAGGAGTCACATCTACCTGCTTGCCGGCGACTTGGGCGCAATTGACCCACCGACGTCAGTGTGCGTTATTAGCTTTGATTGAAATGCAGCGATTCGCGACCGCGAGCGTGCTTTCCCGGTGCGAGATCAGCAAAATAGTCTTTTTGCCCGCCAGTGAACGGATCGTGTCGACGATTTCACGCTCAGTTTCCTCATCAAGTGCGCTGGTTGCCTCATCAAGCACCAAAAACTCGCGGTCATGGTAAAGCGCGCGCGCAATCGAAACGCGCTGACGCTGTCCGCCTGAAAAACGTACCCCGCGCTCACCCAGTTGGGTGTCCAGGCCGCCCTTTAGTTCGCGTAATACTTGCCCGAGTTGCGCGTCCTCTAGCGCAGCGCGCACCTTATCGTCGTTGATTTCGGCATCCGCGACGCCAAGTGCTACGTTGCGGCGCAGCGTGTCATCAATCAAATACGACTGCTGCGGGATGTAGGCGACCATAGATTGCCAGTCACGATACGCGCCGCGCAAATCCGTTCCATTAATGAGCACACGACCGGCGGTTGGATCTAAAAAACCGAGCAGTAAATCCGCTAGCGTGCTTTTTCCGGCACCTGAAGGCCCAACTAAACCGACGGTTTCCCCCGCGTTGATCTCGAAACTTAAATTTTCAAATACGCAATTTCGATCTGCTGCGTAAGAAAAAGCAATGGCGTGCGCGCTGAGGTTTTGAAATCGCTGCGTTGGCATTGCGCCTAGCGATGATTCTGTAGGCTTTGAATTTAGCGGCCCGATTTCCGGCCTCTGATAGTTCGATTGACTTGGCAATGACTCTGTCTTAGCGAGCTTTTCAAGCGCTAAATCGCGGGCCAGAACGCCAACGACAAAACGATTGCTGCGCACTTGATTAATACCACTCAGCAGTGCGGTAGATGCGGGCATCAATCTAAGCGCGGCGGCACCGATCAACCCAAGTAACGGCAACAGTGCAGCACCTGAAGCGCCATCTAGTCGGCTAAAAAATACTAACGCAACCAAAAACACGATCATTGCCAGTTCAATGGCTTGACGAGGTATCAAATTGAGCACTGTTAAAAGTGCGGTGGCGTCGACTAGACCTCGGCCTGCTTTTGATAAACGCGCTAAAAAATACCCTTCGCAACCCAATATACGAACTTCGCGCAGCCCGCCAATCGCTTGGTTTGCCGAATGCATGACCTCGGCGGTCAGCGCTGCCGTTGATTTGTTTAGTTTTGCGGCGCGGTGGCGCGTGTAAAACAAAACAATTGCAAAAACAATGCTCAGCACCATCAGCAAAAGCATTACTGCCATCATGTTTGCGAGGGCGATCAACGTCCCTAAGGCAATAAATACCATGCCGTCGGAAATCAGCCTCAGCACAGAACCGACAAAACCATTGGCAAACGCTTGTGTATACCAAACCAGTCGGTTGGTCAGTTCAGCGCTTGAGTTGTCCAGATGGAAACGATATGGACGATGCTGATAAGCGCTGAGCAAGCGCGTCATCAGTTCCGCGCGGATAGATTCAGACATGCGCGTGATGTTGCCCTGCAGCCGGAACGTTGCAAGCGCCTTACCGGTAAAAACAATAACAAGCGCAATTCCAAGCGTGCCGACCGGGTCTTCACCCAATATTAGTATCAGCCAGCCCGGAAAAAGCGCGATAGCGACGCTTTTGCCGATAAGTAAACTGACGAATGGCGCGACTAAGGCAACAGCAAGCAGATCCAACCCGGTAGAAAAAAGCATAAACAGCACGATCAAGGGTGCCCGCTTGAGGCTATCGCCGCCGACAAAACTTACCTCCGCTTTTAAAACGCGCAGGCGCGCTAACACGATGCACCTGCATTGATCAGCGCATTGATCAGCGCAATGATCAGCGCACCATTCAAACTAAGCTCGCTGAAACTGACTGTACTTAGGCCGCGTCAAACATCGCTTGCGGAATGTCCATTAATGCGCCCGCACCGGCACGAATTTGCGCTGCATGCATTAACGTACGCGGCAAGATGCGCTCGAAGTAGAATTTCACACTCGCCAATTTCGCAGTCTTAAATGCGTCGCTGATGCCGGTGGTTGAGCGATCTAATGCCTCCAATTCCCGCGTTAAAAAATACGCCAGCGTGATGTAGCCGGAATAAAATAAGTAATCGACTGCCGCAGCACCGAGTTCTTCGGGGTTTTTCTGGGTTGCGGCGATAATTTCGCCGGTTAATGCGCGCCATTCGTCTACTAATTTGGCAAGCTGACTCAAATAGGGCCCTGCCAGCGGATGCGCACCGTGCGCGGCAATAAACGTAGCAATTTCAGCCAAGAAATGGCGCATACCAACACCCTGTAGCTGCATGATTTTGCGGCCCAGAAGATCTAAAGCCTGAATCTGCGTAGTGCCCTCGTAAATTGTGGTAATTCGGGCGTCACGCGCAAATTGTTCTAGGCCCCATTCTTTAATGTAGCCATGGCCGCCTAAGACTTGCATGCCGTGGTAGGTGCATTCCACCGCAGCTTCAGTCAGTAACGCTTTGGTGATTGGAACCAGGAAGCTGAGCAGCTCTTCGGCCTTTTTGCGAGCATCTGCATCGGGGTGGCGCGTGCTCAAATCCACCAGCAGCCCAGCGTAGTAGCACAATACACGTCCGCCTTCCGCAATCACTTTTTGCGTCATCAGCATACGCCGCACATCGGGGTGTACCGTGATGGGATCGGCCGGTTTACCTGGGTATTTCGGCCCGGAAAGTGATCGCATTTGTAAGCGCTCACTCGCATACGCGGCGGAGGACTGGTAGCTGATTTCAATTAGGCCCAGCCCTTGCACGCCCACACCCAAGCGCGCTGCATTCATCATGGTAAACATCGCGAGTAGCCCACGATTTGGCTGGCCGATCAAATAGCCCTCAGCGCCATCGAAATTCATTACGCACGTCGCCGAGCCTTTAAGCCCCATTTTGTGCTCGAGACTGCCCGGCGCGACGGTGTTTCTAGCACCCATCGCGCCTTCGCGGCTGACCTTAAACTTAGGCACGATGAACAAGCTAATGCCCTTGGTGCCCGACGGCGCATCAGGCAGGCGGGCAAGTACCAAGTGAATAATGTTACTGCTCAAATCGTGATCACCGGCGGTGATAAAGATTTTTTGCCCGCTTAATGAAAAGGTACCATCGCTGTTCGGCTCGGCCTTGGTTTTAAGTAAGCCTAAGTCACTGCCGCTGTGCGGTTCGGTCAAACACATCGTGCCGGTCCATTCGCCTGAAAGCATTTTGGTAACAAAAACTTCCCGTTGCCACTCGTCACCATGATGCATAAACGCATCGACCGCGCCCAAACTTAGCAATGGGTAGGTGCCCCAGGCGACATTGCAGCTTTCAATCATTTCTTTTACGACGTAACCAAGCCCCTCCGGCTGGCCCTGACCGCCGTATTTTGGATCACCGCACAAGCCAATCCAGCCTGCGTCCACATAGCTGCGAAAAGCGTCTTTGAAACATTGTGGCAAGCTGACACTTTGTGTCGCCTTATCGAACACTGCG
>JBBQBR010000318.1:0-4133 GCA_038317875.1 Lysobacterales bacterium | reverse complement strand
GCCAGTTCGCGCCGATTTTTTGGTTTGCAACGTTTGGCCCTGCAGGCGTAGTCGGGTATCGGCTAGTTCAGCTTCTTGCCGACAGCCGTGAACTGCACTCGTTTTTGCCGCCCGGCCTAGTGGCATCGGCAGTGCGTCTTGAAGCTGCACTCGCGTGGATTCCAGCGCAGTTGATGTGTCTTGCGCTCGCATTGGCGAGCGATTTTGATGCGGCGTTGCGTGCTTGGCATGAGCACCACGATAAACATGGGCGTGGCATGTTCGATTTGGATTTGGGTTTTTTGGCATCCACTGTAAAAGCATGCATTGATATCGACGATGTTGATGAAATATCCGACGTTAGTGTCTCGCTCGATAATGCCCCGCTTCAACACACTCAAGCATTGCTTGGAAGAATCACTTTGGCATGGCTAGTGGCTATGGCTTTGCTAGTTTTTGCCGCCTATTTAGCTTAGGCAACGCATTGATACCCGTGCAAAGCCTGCCAGTGCCTGAACTAAACCCTTGCGCAACCAGGGTGTTTGTGTTGCCGCGCCTGGATCAGGTTGTTATAGTCCCGCTTCTGCGTGTTTGGTAGTACGCCACGCTCGTATCAGTAGCGGATATGCCAACAATTTTTGTGTTGTCGCTTTGCTACGCAGTTTTCCCCACATGTTTTTCATGGACCGAAGAATCAATGTCGACAGTCAATCAATTGGTGCGCCAATCGCGTAGCCCGAAGACCTATAAAAGCCCATCACCGGCGTTAGAAAATTGCCCGCAGCGTCGTGGTGTATGTACGCGTGTCTATACGACTACGCCTAAGAAGCCGAATTCTGCGCTACGCAAGGTCTGCAAAGTGCGTTTGACCAATGGATTTGAAGTAATTAGCTACATTGGCGGCGAAGGCCATAACCTGCAAGAGCACTCTGTGGTTCTGATTCGGGGTGGCCGGGTAAAAGATCTGCCAGGTGTGCGTTACCACACCGTGCGCGGCGCGCTTGATGCGCAAGGCGTATCGAAGCGTCGTCAAAGCCGTTCCAAATACGGCGCAAAGCGTCCGAAGCCTGGTGCAGTTGCTGCGGCGCCTAAAAAGAAATAATCAACATGATCGGCTGATTCGTGCGCCTGCAATGGCGCGCTAATTGGTCGGGTGGCTTCTGGCGCGTGCGTTCGCGCGCTGATTTCGCAGCCAAAAAACCTAATAGAATCCAAGGAAATATCAAATGAGTCGTAAGGGTCAAACCCCGATTCGCCTAACGTTGGCGGATCCAAAGTTCCATAACGTTATGGTCGCTCGTTTTGTCAACATGTTGATGAAATCCGGTAAAAAATCTACCGCCGAGTCGATTTTATACAGCGCGATCGAAGCGATCAGCGTGAAAAATCCAAATGCTATCGAGCAAGTGGAAAAAGCGCTCACTAACGTCGCCCCTGCGGTCGAAGTTAAATCGCGTCGAGTGGGCGGTTCAACCTATCAAGTGCCTGTTGAAGTACGTCCTGCGCGTCGTCAAACGCTAGCGATGCGTTGGGTAATTGAGTCAGCGCGCAAGCGCGGCGAAAAGTCGATGCCATTAAAATTGGCTGCAGAGCTAAGTGAAGCCGCTGAAAATCGTGGTGCTGCAGTTAAGAAGCGTGAAGAAACGCATCGTATGGCTGAAGCCAACAAGGCGTTTGCGCACTATCGTTGGTAGTCGTGGTGCTTGGCAACAACTGCGTCCCTATAGGCGCGTTGGGTTCTCCAGGGCAGGCAAGGCAAATTGCTTCCTGTTCGGGAAATGCTGAATAAACACTTGCTTTGGCAAGGCCAGCGAAACTTGAAAGTGGTATCTGAAAGCTCTCATTAGTGCGTTTAGCGGCGAAGCCGCTGATTGAACGCGCTGAAACGAAGTTATATTAAAGTTAAGGAAAGATTGTGGCACGCGAAACTCCCATCGAGCGTTATCGAAACATTGGCATCATGGCGCACATCGACGCCGGTAAAACGACGACGACCGAACGTATTTTGTTCTATACCGGCGTAAATCACAAAATCGGCGAAGTGCACGCGGGTGCAGCGACGATGGATTGGATGGAGCAGGAGCAAGAGCGCGGTATTACGATCACATCCGCTGCGACAACCTGCTTTTGGCGTGGGATGGACACTTCCATGCCGCAGCATCGTTTTAATATTATTGATACGCCAGGACACGTAGACTTCACAATTGAAGTTGAGCGCAGTTTGCGCGTTCTCGATGGTGCGGTATTCGTGCTTTGTGCAGTCGGTGGCGTTCAGCCGCAATCTGAAACCGTTTGGCGTCAAGCCAACAAGTACGGCGTGCCCCGCGTAGCTTTCGTCAACAAAATGGATCGCGCTGGCGCAAATTTTGACAAAGTTGTTGAACAACTCAAGACCCGTCTAGGCGCGCGCCCGGTGCCAATGCAGGTGCCGATCGGCGCAGAAGATGCTTTTGAAGGTGTAGTCGACCTATTAAAGATGAAGCAAATTGTCTGGGACGTGAAGTCGCAGGGTATGCAGTTTGAGTACGCTGAGATTCCGGCTAGTTTACTTGCTAAGGCAACGAAGGCGCGTGAGTTCATGGTTGAGTCTGCCGCAGAAGGCGAGGACGAGCTAATGAATAAGTATTTAGAAGACGGTGAATTAACCGAGGAAGAAATTTTGCGCGGTTTGCGTAAGGGCACCATCGGGGCGAAAATCATTCCGGTTTATTGCGGGTCTGCGTTCAAAAACAAAGGTGTTCAGGCAATGCTTGATGGCGTCGTGCATCTATTGCCGTCACCGATCGACCGTCCAGACGTGCGTGGAATATTGGAAGACGAAACCGAGGCTTTTCGCAAACCTGGCGATAAAGAGCCGTTCTCCGCTCTTGCATTTAAAATCGCCACCGACCCATTCGTTGGAACGCTAACATTTTTTCGCGTGTATTCTGGCACCTTGAATAAAGGCGACTTTCTTTACAACCCAATCAAAGATCGTAAAGAGCGTATCGGCCGTTTGGTGCAGATGCACGCCAATGATCGAAAGGAAATCGATGAAGTTTGCGCTGGTGATATCGCTGCGGCTGTCGGTTTAAAAGATGTAACCACCGGTGAAACCCTGTGTGATTTAAACAACATCATTACGCTTGAGCGCATGATTTTCCCTGAGCCAGTGATCGCGATGGCGATTGAACCCAAGACCAAGGTTGATCAAGAAAAGATGGGTATTGCTTTGGGGCGGCTTGCCCAGGAAGATCCTTCTTTCCGTGTTCGGTCCGACGAAGAATCCGGGCAGACGATCATTGCGGGCATGGGTGAATTGCACCTGGAAATCATCGTTGACCGGATGAAGCGTGAGTTCAACGTCGAGGCTAACGTTGGCAAGCCACAGGTTGCTTATCGCGAGACTATTCGTACCGCAGTTCGCCAAGACAGCAAATTCGTGCGTCAGTCCGGCGGCCGCGGTCAATATGGTCACGTGGTGTTAGAAATCGAACCACTTGAACGCGGTTCGGGCTTTATCTTTGAAAACAAAATCGTTGGCGGCGTGGTACCGAAAGAGTACATCCCCGCAGTCGAAAAGGGCTTGCGCGAAACCATTGGTACCGGCGTTTATGCAGGTTTCCCAGTCGTAGACGTGAAAGTCTCGCTGGTTGACGGTTCATACCATGACGTTGATTCGAACGAAATGGCATTCAAAATGGCTGCGTCCATGGGTTTCAAAGATGGCACTAAGAAGGCCAACCCGGTCTTGCTCGAGCCAATAATGAAGGTTGAAGTGGTTTCGCCAGAAGATTATATCGGCGATGTGATGGGCGACATTAGTCGACGTCGAGGCTTATTACAGGGTTCTGACGAAAGCGCGTCCGGAAAAGTAATTAACTCACTCGTGCCCTTGGGCGAAATGTTTGGCTACGCCACCAGTCTTCGCTCGATGAGCCAAGGTCGCGCAACGTTTACGATGGAATTTGATCACTACGCTGAGGCACCGACAAATGTCGCCGAGCAAGTGATCAAGAAGTCCAACTCTTAAGTTCAGTTCCTGGTTCGACAGCATAGTAATTTTTTGAAACAAACAATTTTTTGAGAGGCAGTCATGAGCAAAGCAAAGTTTGAACGCAACAAGCCGCACGTCAACGTCGGCACTATCGGTCAAACTTTGCTTTGCTCATGAC
>JBBQBR010000317.1:0-4154 GCA_038317875.1 Lysobacterales bacterium | reverse complement strand
ACTTTTCAGCGCGCTAGTCTGATGATTAACGAAATAATCCAGTACTACACCGAATTTACGAGCGCCTGCGCCCTGCTGCCGATGTGGTTCTGGATCGTCTGCGTGACGATTTTGGGCCTGCTGGTGGGCAGTTTTCTTAATGTGGTAATCCTGCGGCTGCCGCCGCGCATGATGTTTGAGTGGCGTACCGAGGCCGCAAGCATCTTAGAAGACGAACTAAAACCGGGTTTTGCACTGGGCGAAGCGCCGCCGTCACTGGTGTTTGAGCGCTCCCAGTGTCCAAAGTGCGGCTTTCAGCTAAAGGCCTGGCACAACGTGCCGCTGCTGAGCTATTTGGCGCTGGGTGGCAAGTGCTCCAGCTGCAAAACCAAAATCTCGATGCAATATCCCATCGTCGAAGCGTTAACCAGTGCCGCCTCCCTAGCTTGCCTGCTGAAATTCGGGCCTAGCTTTGCCTGCATCGCCGCGTTGGTATTCACTTGGCTGTTGATCGCGATGTCGGGCATTGATGTGCACACGCAATTGCTACCGGATCAGCTGACCATGCCGCTTTTGTGGATTGGCCTGCTGTTGGCGGTGAACTCGGTATTTATCGCGCCCGTTCCCGCGATTATGGGTGCGGCGATTGGCTGGGGCAGCTTGTGGAGCGTGAATTATTCCTTCAAGAAACTGCGCGGCATGGATGGCATGGGCGGTGGGGACTTTAAGCTCTTGGCAGGCTTGGGCGCATGGATGGGGTGGGCAATGTTACCGATGGTTGTGCTGCTTTCTGCTACCGTCGGCGCAGTCGTTGGCATTACGATGGTTCTGATGCGCAAACATGCGCGCGAAAACCCAATGCCGTTCGGGCCTTTTTTAGCCGCCGCTGGCTGGATCGCGTTTGTATTTGGTGACGTGTTGATGGACGGCTATTGGCGGGTAATGGGGTAGCGTAGCAAACCCGCGAAGCGGGTAAATTTGCGAAGCGAAACGAAGTTTCCTCAAAGTTTGACCCGTTAGGATTGCAATTTTTTTCCCACTTATTGAAGCCACATGATCTATCGCACCCCCACTGAAGCCGATGCAAGCGCACTTTCTGAACTGGCTATTTCAAGTTTCACCGATACTTTCGGCCATTTATACAGCGCTGAAAACTTAAACCTTTTCATCGCCCAAACCCACAGCGTACCGGTTGTGATGCAGGAACTACTTAGCCCGATGCGGCGCTATCGCGTTGCGGAGGAAGCCGGCCGCATGGTTGGCTATTGCAAGTTGGGATTTGACCGCACGCTGTCACTGGACTTACCCGGCCGGGCGGTAATGGAGCTTAAACAGATGTATCTGCGCAGCAGCCAATTTGGCAGCGGCGTCGCAGACAACTTGATGGAATGGGCGATTGATACCGCGCGCAACCTAAACATGGACGATATCGTGCTGAGCGTTTACAACGATAACCCACGCGCGCAGCGTTTTTATCAGCGCTTTGGTTTTGTGCATGCAGCGAACTGCTTTTTTATGGTCGGTGCGCATCGGGATGATGAGTTTTTGTATCGGCTCAATTTGCGGGACTGATATGTCCGCAACTCATACGGCCATCGGCCTAACCGGCGGCATAGCCTCGGGCAAAAGCTTCGTCAGCGATCAATTTGCCGCATTGGGTGCAGCGATCGTTGATACTGATTTACTTGCGCGCGCGGTGCTGGCGCCGGGCAGCGATGGCTTGGCGGCATTGCTTGCGGCATTTGGCTCCGATGTTTTAGATGCAAGTGGCGCGCTTGATCGACGCGCGCTGCGGGCGCGGGTATTTGCGGATGCCGATGCCCGCAACCAGCTTGAAGCGATTACCCATCCGCGCATTCAGGCGCTGGCGATTGCGGGTGTACGGGAAAGCGTTGGGCTTGCGCCTTATGCGATCGTGGTGGTGCCCTTGATGGCGGAAAAAGGCCGCTATGATTTTCTGAGCGATATTGTCGTCGTCGATTGCAGTGTCGCCAGCCAAGTTCAGCGGCTGAAGCTGCGTGATGATATTGATGCCGATTTGGCGCAACAGATGCTGAGTGCCCAAGCGTCGCGGGCGCAGCGCCTCATGATTGCAGATCATGTGCTGAGTAATGACAGCGCGGATCGTAGAGCCTTGTGCCGCAACATCGCGGCATTGCATGCGCGCTTTCTGCAGCAATTCCAAGCTGCACCGCTTTAGGTTTACACTGCTGAAATGAGCGAACTTACGATCAAATTGAACGACGGCTTGGATCTGCGCCTAAGCATAGCCGGGCCGGGCGCGCGCGCTTACGCATTTTTACTCGATTTCAAATTTCGCGTGCTGGCAGCGTTGCTATGGCTGGGTATCGGCATGACGATTTTTCATCTGCTCGGGCGCGATGAATTTGCCCATCTTTTTGAAAAAAGAGATAAACCGTTTTTGATCACGGTAATGATTCCAATACTGGTGATTTATTTTCTGTATCACCCCATATTTGAGCTGCTTCTAGGTGGCCGCACGCCTGGGAAAATCATCGCGGGCATTCGGATCGTCGATTTATCTGGGCGTGCGCCCAGTGCCATGCAGATCGTATTGCGCAACGTTTTTCGCCTCATTGATAGCCTGCCAGCGCTTTATTTATTGGGATTGAGCTTAAGTTTTTTCGGCCGATCCCGGGCACGTATCGGCGATTTGGCCGCCGGCACCGTATTGGTGCACGACGGCCCGAGGGCAAAGGCGCTCAATAAAACCTTGGCGCAAGTGCAACGCACAGTGTTGACGCCCGCGCAGTGGGACTTTGCCCGCAATTTATTGGATCGCTGGGCCGGTTTAATGCCGGACGAACGCACGCGCCTAGCCAGCGCCTTTTTGGAGAAGGTGCAGCCAAGCATGCCGTTTAACGCTGGAAATCAAGCCATACCGGGCGGGCTTGCCGCCATCCAACTTGACAGGCTGAAACGTCTTGTCGGTTAAAGCGCCGCCGGCCGATTTTGGCGCACGGCAATTGCCGCCCGAGCTGCCCGCGGCCGCGCGCGCACCTGCGATCAGCGTAGAAACTAAATTTGCCAATGCTTCCGCCGCGCGGTGGCAAAAGCTGGTACTGCAAACGCAAGTCTTTGCCCAGCGCAAACCGCAAGGTTTAGCGGCTGCGCGAGCGTATGTGGCGGACTATCGCGCGCTTGAGCATGACATCGCTGCCTTGCCGGAGCGTGGCGCTTTTCGCAGCGCCTTGGAAAGTGTGTACTTACGTGCGCAGGAGCAGCTTTTACGGCCCGCATATAATCTGCGCGCCGATCTCAAACGCTGGTTCGTGCGCGACGTACCAGAAGCATTTTGGGCGATGCGCACGGAAATCGCCATCGCGGTGCTGCTGTTTTTGGCTTTTGCCGCGATCGGTGCGACGGCGGTGCATTATTCGGAGGATTTGGCGGGCTTATTTATGGACCCGCGCCAGATGGACGAAGTGCGCGCCGGTAAAGTTTGGACGGACAGCATTTTCGGGGTAACACCCGCATCGGTCTTGAGTTTTCAGATCACGTTGAATAATATTTTGGTGGCGCTATTTGCCTTTGTCATTGGCGCGCTTTATGGCTTGGGCACAATTTATATTTTGGCGGTGAACGGGCTGATGCTGGGTGCACTGTTTGCTTTTACCTATGCCTATGGCGTAGGTGATCGCTTGCTCAATTTCATCCCCGCGCACGGTATGGTTGAGCTGTTCGTAATTTGCTTAGCGGCGGGTTGTGGGCTACATGTCGGCGATGCCTTGGTCAATCCAGGGCAAAAGCCGCGCGCCTTGGCATTTCGTGAGGCGATTGCACGCGCCACCCCGGTATTGCTGTTCGGCTGCCTAGGTTTGCTCGTGTGCGGCGTGATCGAAGGCTATGTTTCGCCCAATCCGGCGGTCAATTTCGCCACCCGCGTGGGCATCGGCTTGAGCTGGCTGCTGCTGTTTTTGAGCGCGCTAAGCGGCTTTATTTGGCGGGTTTTGCAAGTGCGGGTGGACGAATGAGCGCTCTAAACGCATCCATTAAACCCGTTGCCATCGCGGTTTTGACGCTAAGCGACACGCGCACCATAGCCAATGACAGCAGCGGCAATTTGCTAGTGCAGGCGATTGCTAGCGCCGGCCACACGCTCGTCGAGCGCGCAGTGCTGCCGGACAATCGCTATCAAATTCGCGCGAAAATGA
>JBBQBR010000316.1:0-4167 GCA_038317875.1 Lysobacterales bacterium | reverse complement strand
ATTCCTCTTCCTGATCTTGTTGTGAAATCTTGTCCGACCGGCAGAACGCGAATGCCGGGCGCTGAGGTGCTGACAAATCCGGAGCCGGAAGAAACAAGCGTTTCCTCAAATCACGTGGACCTAAGCAATAGAAAAGCGCTGCTAACCCCAAACAAAAACCGAAAATACCGAAAAACATTGCATTGAGAACATAGCTTAACCAAGCTATGCCCAACACTATCGGCGCTATCGAAACTACTAGGCCCAGGCTGCCCTGCCAAAATCCGTTGGGACTAAGCTTTTGATTCAACCAAAGCAGCCAGGATTCAAACCACGCAAAGCTACGCAAACGCGCAAGATCAGGCGCCGCCGCTACGCCAAGCAGAACAATTGCGACAATGAGTAAGCTAAGTGCCATCGCTAAGCTCTAGCGAACCCGAACTTCAGACTTGCGGTCATATGCGCGCAATTCATCGCGAATACTCGCGATGCGCTGGCGACCCAGTAAATTCATTTCGTCGTCATAGATATCAGCGTTCAGCAGGCCAGCCAACCTTTGTGCGGCGGGCAGCATACGATCCCACGCATCCAAGCCCGCGAGTGCACACGGCAGCGTCATAAAGAAACTAACACCTGGCGTTGAAAGATCAGCTATTTTAGACAGATCAAAGCGCCCCGGCTGTATGCGATTGACCATGCTAAATATCGGGCCTGCTTCGGGTCGGCCGTCGACTAGACGATGGAACAATCCTTGAGCGCCATAAATTAAACTGGCTTTTTCGGCCGCAACAATCAACTCGCCACCGGATATCAGGCCTTCATCACGCGCCATTACATGCAGGCTGATAATTTGATCGAAATCGCGATTGCCGCGCTCGCCCGGCTGTGGCGCACTGGATTCACGTGCAAAATTTTGGTTGATTGAACCATCAGGTTCAACGTAAACCTCTGCATCCGGATCATTTAAGGTAGTAAACGAATCGCTTGCACTGTTTATAGATTCAGGATCGTCTGGGTTTTTTTGCCACGGCATTACCGGTTCTTGCCGCGAAGCGGAAACACGTTTGGGGCGCCCAAACCAGTAGATCGCGCTCAGAATCAACGCGCCCACCAAGACTAAAGCTATTCGAATATCATTTGCATCCATAAGCCGGATTATGCGCAAAGCATGCGCTTACAGCGAGAGGGAATTGCAGTGATTTATTCTTTCGCCAGGAAAATAGGCAATTACTTCGCTATTGACGCCTGCATGACCACAAAATCGTCGCTCTTAGTGAGCACCTGCACGCTAAATCCAAGCGCACCAACCGCGTTTTCAAATTCATTGAACCGCGCGCTTTCGGTTACCCAAATGAGCAGCTTCGGTTTAGTTTTGAACGCTTGAGGAGTTTGCGCGCTTTGCTCAGTCAGCACTTGCGACAATCGGAAATCAAAGCTGGCATCTCGTGGTTGATTCCCCGCAACGCGCAATATGTTGTTGCCTAAATAGAACTTTAACCCGTACATCGGCGCGGTTTCATAAAATGCGATGTCTAGTTTTGACGCGCTGGAATTAATTTTAGGCGTTAAAAATGGCTGCAACACATTGGCAAATTCACGGGCATCACGCTTGTTTTCAAAGCCTGGCGCGAAGCCTTTGACGCTGAGCATAAGCAAAACCCACGCAAATAACACGAACGCCATCCACCGCCGAATCACAACAAATTGCATGGCGCGGCCGAAAACCAGCGTCATGGGCACTAACAACGGCAAAACAAAAAGCCATAGCTTGACTTGCACTAAAAATAGAATAAGCAGCGGCAACAAAAACCAAGAAAGCAAAAACACGCTTTCCTGATGAATTTGACGAAATCTCTGCCAGCGCAGTCGCGCAAAATAGATGGAAATTGCCCGACGATATTGGGTCGCGGCCAAAACTATCGCCAGCGCACCCCACGGCAAAAGCCCAAGAAGCAAAATAGGGCCATAAACAACCAAGGAGCTATACCAAGGGCCTTTCGTCACCTCGACTAGGCTACGGTAACTGCCACGAATCGCACTCAAAGCTTGGTTCCCTTCAACGATTCCTGATGTTTCACCTCGGCCAAACATCCAGATAAACCAGGGCAAGCTCAGCAGCAAAAATACCAATGGGCCATCAAAACCGAACATAGACGTCGGGAATTTAAGCCCGCTAAAGCGCCGAAACGCTGCCAAAGCAACTAAAGGCAGCAGGGCGGCGGGGCCTTTTGTTAAAAATGCAAGTGCAAATCCCGCCCACATCAAGCGACGAAAGTTACGCGCCTGCGCCACATTTTCTGCTTGCCACATGGATACAAATGCCCACACCGCAAAAGTTTCAAAGAAGGTGAGCAAAGAATCTGCGCTAATGTAATTAGCCGCCAAAAATGGCACGAAATTGGTCGCATAGATAACGGGCGGCAACCAAGCACGTTTCGCGCACAGCCGCCGCGCCAAGAAAAACACCAGCAGCGTGGTGCCAAAAAATGAAATCGCTCCGGGCAATCTCAACGTCCATTCTTCCTGGCCGAAAACCGACACGCTTGCCGCTATCGCCCAGTAGGTCATTGGCGGCCGCGCGTATTCAATATGCTCTGGGTGGCGGTGCGGCGTTAACCAATCGCCCGATTCCAGCATTTGCAATGCGACGTTGGTGTATCGGCCTTCATCAGCACCCCACAAACCACGGTTGGTTTGAAATAGCAGCGCCAACAACGCGCTACCGAGCGCAATTGCGATCAGCTGCGTGCGCCAGTCTCGAAAATCGCGCCAATTCCAAACCGCGTTCACGGCTGCAAATTCCAACCTAAAATTGCAATCCGGCGAAACCGGAAAACGATAACGCCGAGACTGAGAGTGACGCGCCGCATAGCGTGGCAAATAACGTCGTTAATATCGCTTTTGTTCAAAGCAAACTAGACATTAAATCTAAAGTGCATAACGTCCCCTTCTTTGACAATATATTCCTTGCCTTCCAAACGCATTTTGCCTTGATCGCGTGAGCCAGCTTCACCTTTGAATTTGATGTAATCATCATAGGCAATCACTTCCGCGCGAATAAATCCGCGCTCAAAATCCGTGTGAATCACACCAGCCGCCTGCGGGGCTGTCGAGCCCGCACGAATCTGCCACGCGCGCACTTCTTTTTCGCCAGCGGTGAAATAAGTTTGCATCCCCAACAACTTATAGCCAGCGCGAATCACCCGGTTCAGTCCTGGCTCTTCCAAGCCCATTTCTTTTAGAAATTCGATCTGATCACCCGCATCGAGCTGGCTGATTTCCTCTTCAATTCGGGCGCAAATCGCGACAACTTGAGCACCTTCTGCCACAGCCCTGGCTTTTACCAACTCGAGCAACGGGTTGTTATCGTAGCCATCCTCCAACACGTTGCAGACATACATGACCGGCTTGCTAGTCAGCAAAAATACTTCACTCAATAGCGCTCGTTGTTCCTTGTCTAAGTCTGCACTCCGCGCCGGCTTACCTTGATCCAAATGCACCAACAGCCCTTTCAACACCTCAATGCGGGCACTCGCTTCTTTATCACCACCTTTGGCAAGCCGCTCGTAGCGTTTGATCGCCTTCTCGACGCTATCTAAATCTGCCAACGCTAATTCAGTGTCGATCACGTCCATATCAGCGATTGGATCGATCTTGTTCGCGACGTGGATAATGTCTTCATTGACAAAGCAGCGAACCACGTGCGCAATGGCATCGGTTTCACGAATATGCGCCAGAAACTGATTGCCCAGGCCTTCGCCCTTACTGGCGCCAGCGACTAAACCCGCGATATCGACAAATTCCATGCTGGTCGGAATAATTTTCAGCGGCTTAGCCACTGCGGCCAGCGCATCCAAGCGCACATCCGGCACCGGCACCACGCCTACATTCGGGTCAATCGTGCAAAATGGGAAGTTCGCTGCCGCGATCCCGGCCTTGGTCAAGGCATTAAAAAGTGTCGATTTTCCAACGTTGGGTAGCCCAACAATGCCGCATTTGATGCCCATTTTTTAACTTCCTTGGCGCGATTTTAAACTTTAGATTTGTTTCGCCGTGATTTTTCGAGGCAAAACGATTTATCAGAAACTTGCTGCGATCAGGGTCGCAATTACGCCAAAGATAGCCGGTTTGGGCTGGCGTGGGGCTGAAGGAGAATCTACCGGCCAAACTGATGCACAATGCGAAGGC
>JBBQBR010000315.1:0-4182 GCA_038317875.1 Lysobacterales bacterium | reverse complement strand
AGGCGCCGTATGAGCCCAGTTTTTCTTCGGCGCTCATGCCGGGAGATCCGTCTCTTTCGTAAACTTCCATCCCTGTAACAAGTCCGGTGAGGGCATTGCGGATATCAGTCGATGCCGCTGTTGCCTTAAATTGGCACCACTGGCTCCGCGCTAACGCCCCTGCACAAAGCGATGCTCTGCGCCCAGCAGAGCCACCAACGTCGCCACATCGCCTGTCGCAGCCGCGACACCATTCCGCTCGTGCGCCCAAATGCGCGCCAGCGTGGCATCCATGCCGCCCTGCAAAGCTAGATCCCTCGCGCCATTAATCGCATCGCTTGCTAGCGCGGCAGCGCTCTGTAATTGCCCGGCGCCGCGCAGCTGTTCGGCCGCCACGAAACCCCAGCGCACGCTGCTTCGCTGCGCCATTTTGGAACTCTGCGCGGCTTCTTGCAGCGCCCAACGCAGCAGTTTGACGTCGCCACGCCCGAGCGCTAGCTCGGGCAATTGCGCAGCGATTTGCGCGTCCAGCGTCAAAATCTGGGCCAATTGCGGCGGCAAGCTGGCGGCAGAGGTTTGCAATGCACGCACGGCGGCGCTGGCATCGGCGTATGCGCCGTGGATCAGCAGCACGTCGATCTCGGCGACGCGCAAAAATGCGCAGTCGGTACTGTTTGCGCCGCTCGCGGCGCAAATGGTGTTGCGCGCGTTGCCGCTATCCAGCACCGCCTCTGGGCCACGGCCCAGCAGCGCCAAAGCACGTGCGCGGCTCATGCTGCGCGACGCCCGCTGCATCGCACTTTCGCCAGCCGGCGCTGCCGCGCTGAGTTCGTCATAGGCCTGCAAGGCAGCTTTTGGATAGCCCAGAGTCATCTGCGCACTGGCGCGGATTGCAGATGTGGTTGCGGCGTTGGAATTATTGCTGACACCGCCCAGCTGCCAAATTGTGCGGGCTTCGTCAATCGCTGCCAATGCGGCTTGAATGTCACCGCTGGCAAATAGCGCCACGCCATAGTTGGCCAGGGTTACGCCACGCGGCAACGCGTTCGCATCAACCGCTGCACGCGCAATATCGGCTGCGGTTTTGGCAAACGCCATCGCCGCTTTGCTATCGCCCAGACCGCGCGCGGACTGCCCGCGCAGCGTCCACAGATCTGCCGCGAGCAGCGAGTGTCCTAAGCCACCGCGCTGGATCGCTTGCGCTGCTGCAGTCAACGCTGTTTGCAACATCAAGGCTTTGCTCAACCGCAGGCTCGCATTGGCGCGGTGTATTTCTAATTCGGCACGTTCTTGCTCCGAAGCGCCCTGCATCAGCGGCGTCATCGAATCCACCAACTCCAACAGACGCGGAAAGTCAGCGCGCACCAGCAGCACTTCGGCCATCGCCAGTTTTAGCGCGCGCTGAGCCGCTAGGTCGCTGCTGTTACTGCTCAGCGTGCTGTCTAGCGTCAGCTGCATCAGTGCCTCAGGGCTAATCGGCCCAGCGCTGGCCGTCGCCCGATTGATGACCGCGACAAAATGTTCGCGCAGGGCTTCTTGGCGTTTGGCCTGCGCACGCGCCGCGTCGCGTTCGCGCAGGGCTTTGGCCTCGCTGATTTGTGCTAGGTGCGCGCTGGCTTGTGCGCGCTGCGCTTGGAGCGTCGAATAGATGCCCAAGCCGAGCAGCGCGCTCAGCGCAGCCGCGCTCAAAGCCGTGCCTATCGGATGCCTGCGCAGGTGCTTGCCGAGGCGATAGCCAAACCGATCCGGCCGCGCGCTGATCGGCAAATGCTGCAAATAGCGCGCAAGATCATCATGTAACGCCTGCACCGAGGCATAGCGGCGGGTGCTGTCGCGCTGCAGGCAGCGCAGCACGATCGTGTCTAGATCGCCGCGCAGCGCCCCCGCTGACCAGGGCCGCGCGCTGGGATTGGCAGCCAGTGCGCGCGATGGTGCCGCCGCGTCCCGCTCGGTGATGGTCTTGGCCAACTGCCCAAGGCTGACTTCCGCTTGCGCATGCGGACGCACGCCGCTGAGTAGCTCAAACAGCATCACACCCAGCGCATAGACATCACAAGCGGTGGTGATGGACCGGCCCTCGATTTGCTCAGGTGCAGCGTAGGCGATGGTAATCGGTGCCCGCGTTGCGGTCTGCGTGGCACCTAAGGTGTCGCCTAATGTATCGCCGCCTTGCAGCGCATTATTCAACACTTTGGCCACGCCAAAATCGAGCAGGCGTGGCCTGCCGCTGGCATCGACCAAAACATTGGACGGTTTCAAATCCCGGTGCACGATCAGATTTTGGTGTAGGTACTGCACCGCATCGCACAGCGGCAGCAGCAGGGCCACGCTCGCCGCCAAATCAAGGTGCCGCGCGCTGACGAATTGCGTGAAGTTCAGCCCGTCAATGTAATCCATGGCAAACCACGATTCATCTGCCTGGTCACCGCCATCGACGATGCGTGCAATGCCGGGATGATCGAGCCGCCCTAAAATTTCGCGCTCCAGCGCAAAACGCACTAGCCCAGACGTGCCGAGCAGGCGCGAATCGAGCCATTTGATCGCGACCCGCTGCGTGTAAGCCGCGTCCCTGCGTTCGGCCAGCCACACCTCCCCCATGCCGCCCGCACCGATGGGCTTGATTAGACTAAACACGCCGACCCGCATGCCGCCCGCACGCGGCGTGGGTGCGGCAAAGCGCAACACTGCGTTGTGCTGCTCGGGCGTGAGCTGAATTGGCGCGTCCAATATCGGCAGCGCGACTGCCGCCGCTTGCAGTAGCCCTAGCACGCTCGCGAGAAGTTGTGCATCGCTGCCGCAAGCGTGTTCCACAAATTTTGCGCGCGCGGCATCGGTGATATCCGCATCGGTGATATCCGCATCGGTGATATCCAGCGCCTCACGAAACACCGCGGCGACACGCATTTCAAATGCTTCAGTATTGTTAGGCTCCTTTGTTTCAGCCGTCATCAGCCGGATTCCGTTAGCGATCGCGCAATCAGCGCGCGCGCCGCAGTCCAGTCGCGCCCAATGGTGCGCCGATCAACCCCAAGCAGCCGCGCAATCTCGTCAAAGTCCACGCCACCAAAAAAATGCATCTCAACCACACTGCCCATCCGCGCATGACGTTGCTTGAGCAAACGGATGGCCTGATCGAGCGCAAACAGATCGTCATCGCTATCAAGCTGCGCAAGCGACGAATCCAGCGTGATTTGGGTCAACTCGCCACCCTGTTTTTGCGCTGCACGCTTGCGCGCACTGTCGATCAAGATATGACGCATGGCGCGCACCACCAAACTGACCAAATGCCCGCGATCCGTGATCGTATCGCCAAGTGCTGCCAAGCGCACGTAGGCTTCGTGCACCAACGCGGTCGCACTCAGCGTTTGCTCCACGCCGCCCGCCAACTCCGCTCGCGCAATATTTTTCAGTTCGGCGTAAACGTCGTCAAAGCGCAGCGCGGTGCGCGTCGACGGGACGGGTAGATCGGGAAAATGAGGATCGCGCACAGAAACTAAGCCTTATGGGTGTTACTAATAGACCAGCGTCAACTTTGCACGCTCACGGTTGCACGTGCAATACGCAAGGCTGCGTGGTGCAACCGCTAGATGCTGTGGGGTAGGAAGGCTCAACTGCAAAAATGTTGTAGCAAGCGATTTTCGCCAATTAAAACACCCGGCATTAAATTTAAGGTAGATCTCATGAGCAAGAAGAAACTAACCCGCGAACAGAAAGCCTTTAAAGCGAAACGCAAAGCCGAATGGATGACGATTTTTATCAATGGCAAGCAAAAACAGGTGCGCAGGCCCGCAACTATTGACGGGTTTGATGCCGAAACCTTCATTGAAAATAATGCCGACGATATTTGGCTGCTGCAAGAAGGTAGCTATGAGCAGTTGGAAGCACGCGCTATCAGGGCTCAAAATATGGACGACGAATTGCCATTTTAGCCAAGGCCGTAAAAGGTTGCCGCCATTAACGCCAAGCCTCAGATAAATCTGAGGCCAAACTCAGACCGTGTACATACCCGCAGCACAGCTAGAGGTTTAAGATCGACGTAATTCCACCGTAAAAAGCCTACCGCCATGATTGACATTCGCACTCTTGATGAATTGACCAAGCGCCTTAGCGCAATGATGCCCGCGGATTTGACTGCGGCTAAAGAAGACTTGGAGCGCAACGTCAAAACGGTATTGCAGGCGGGGTTAAAAAAGCTAGACCTAG
>JBBQBR010000314.1:0-4193 GCA_038317875.1 Lysobacterales bacterium | reverse complement strand
TGGCGACCGACGCTGCCGCCGCCGCAGGTACTGCCGCTGCTGATGCTGGCGCTATGGCTACTGACGCTGCTGCTGCTGCAACCGACGCTGGCGCAATGGCAACGGATGCTGGTGCAATGGCGACCGACGCTGCCAAAGTGGCAACCGACGCTGCTGCAGTGGCAACAGATGCCGCCGCTGCTGCACCTGCAGCAACCGAGCCACCAAAGCAGTAAGTCTTGCTGTTAATAGTTGATGAAAAAGACTCGGAAACGAGTCTTTTTTTTGCCTGAAGTTACTCATGGCAAAACGCATAAACCACGTTGCTGCGTTTTTTCGCTGAAATTTATTTGTCGAAGTCATATGATGCGGCTCCTTTTTTGTAATTGACCAAAGCAAACACTATGAGCCTTATCGCCAACATCCTTACCGCCCGTGGCAACATTAAAATTCGACTTTTTGACGAGCAAGTTCCGGTTACTGTGG
The DNA here is from genome assembly GCA_038317875.1 of Lysobacterales bacterium. GTDB lineage: Bacteria > Pseudomonadota > Gammaproteobacteria > Xanthomonadales > SZUA-5 > JANNYA01. The sequence continues at coordinate 3,728 of JBBQBR010000314.1, read as the reverse complement.
CCAACTTCGTAAATTTGGCGCAAAAGGGCTACTACGACGGCTTAAATTTTCATCGCGTAATTGCTGATTTTATGGTTCAGGCCGGCTGCCCTCAGGGCTCAGGCATGGGCGGCCCGGGTTATAAATTTGACGACGAAATCGTTGTAACGCTAAAGCACAACAAACCCGGCATGCTTTCAATGGCAAATGCAGGTAAAAGTTTTGATGGCTCAGGCACCAATGGCAGCCAGTTTTTTATCACTCATGTGCCGACGCCGCATTTAGATGGCAAGCATTCGGTTTTTGGTGAAGTGATCGAAGGCCAGTCAGTTGTTGATGCCGTGCGTCAAGGCGATAAAATGACTAAAGTCAGCATTGAAGGCGATACCACTGCGCTGTTTGCAAATGCTAACGTTCAAGCACGTTTGGCCGCCTGGAATGCTGCATTGGTAAAGCGCTAGAAATTTAGTCGAAGCCCCCCAATTCAATCTGAGTCATAGTCATTTGTTGGCATGGCTCATCTAATTCAATAGACCGGAATTCGAATGCCCAAGCTTGCCGAACGTACCAAGCGCGCCGTGCCGAGCGCAATTATGGCGGTGGCTGAAAAAGCCAAAGCCTTAAAAGCTCAAGGCCGCGACATCATCAGTTTTTCTATCGGCGTGCCGAATTTTTTACCCGGCGAGCACGTTTATGCCGCCGCACGCGAAATGCTCAACAAAGACTCTGGGCAATACGGCAGCAATCGTGGCCCGGACGCGCTATTAGACGCATTTTTGCTGCATTTAAAACGCAACGGTATTGAGGGCTATGAGCGCAAAAACATCGTCATTGGCATGGGCGCTAAATTCGTGCTTTTCAATGCGCTTTACGCAATGTTGGATGAAGGCGATGAAATTGTGTTTCCTACGCCTTACTGGACTAGCTATGTGGATATCGCCCATATTTTGGGTGCCAAGATCACCTTGCTCAACTGCGGGCCAGAACAAGACTACAAAGTAACGCCGGCGCAAATTGATGCCGCAGTCGGTTCGGACACGAAAGTGTTTATGTTCAACAATCCGTCTAATCCAACCGGCATGGTTTATACCGCTGATGAAGTTGCCGCGATTGCTGAAGTTTTGGCGCGGAAAAATTGCTGGATCTTGAGTGATGACATATACAACCAGATGGTTTTTGACGGGCTAGTCTGGAAGCATTTGGTTCAATGTCAGCCTAGCTTGCGAGATCGCACGCTTATTTTAGATTCACTGTCAAAAACCTACGGCATGCCGGGTTGGCGCGTTGGCTTTATGGCCGGGCCTGAAGAGCTTGCCAGCGCATTGGTCGCATTAAATTCAAATCATTTGACCAACGTGCCTGAAGTAACCATCGCAGCGGCGATTGCGGCATTGACCGGGCCGCAGGATATCCCAGCGCAAAAGGCGAAAGAGTTCCAGTTGAAACGCGATGAGGTAATGGCCTGTTTCGCGCAGATTCCGGGCCTAGTTTGCCCGCTGCCGCAAGGTGCCTTCTATGCGTTCCCGAATATTAGCTGTGCTTTTGGTAAAAGCCACAACGGTGTCGTGATCAATACGGATGTTGATTTTTGCAACCAACTTTTGGAAACCAAAGGCGTGGCTTGTGTGCCTGGAAGCGCATTTGGCGAAGCGAAAGGATTGCGTATTTCGTACACTTGCAAGGCCTCAGAGTTGACGGAAGGATTGCGCCGATTCAAAGAGTTTTTTGCTGAGTTAACCTAGGCTTTCTGAACCACATTTTTCTGATTACAGCCTTTCTATTTAACATATCTGGAGCAATTCCCATGAAACAACCTGTTCGCGTTGTCGTTACTGGTGCCGCTGGCCAAATTGGCTACTCGTTAATTTTTCGAATTGCCGCTGGCGATATGCTGGGAAGTGATCAGCCAATTATTTTGCAATTACTCGAAATTACGCCTGCATTGAAGAATTTAGCGGGCGTGGTGATGGAACTTAACGACTGCGCATTTCCAACGCTCGCCGGAATTGTTGCAACCGATGATCCGAATGTTGCCTTCAAAGATGCGGACTACGCACTGTTAGTTGGTGCACGCCCACGCGGTCCAGGCATGGAGCGTAAGGACTTGCTGGAGGCCAACTCCGCGATTTTTTCGGTGCAAGGGCGGGCCATAGATCAACATGCTAACCGCAACATTAAAGTCCTAGTTGTCGGTAACCCTGCTAATACCAATTCGTTGATCGCACAAAAAAATGCGCCTTCGATCAACCCCGCGCAGTTTACGGCGATGACACGCTTGGATCACAACCGTGCGCTGAGTCAATTGGCGGAAAAGACCGGAACGCACACGACACAAATTAAGAAGATGATTATTTGGGGCAATCACAGCGCGACCCAATACCCTGATATTCATTCCTGCTTGGTGGACGGTAAACCGGCAACCAGCTTAGTTGACGCGGACTGGGTCAAATCTAGCTTTATCCCAATCGTGCAAAAGCGCGGCGCTGCAATTATCGAGGCGCGCGGTTTGTCCTCTGCCGCCAGTGCTGCCAGCGCTGCAATAGATCATATGCGCACTTGGGCTTTAGGCACGGCTGACGGCGATTTCGTTTCGATGGGTATTCCATCAGACGGCAGCTACGGCATTGAGGCTGGCGTGATTTATAGCTATCCGTGCGTTTGCAAAGATGGCAAATATGAAATCGTGCAAGGCCTAGAAATTGGCGAATTCAGCCGTGAACGTATGAGTGCCACTGAAAAAGAATTGCGTGAAGAGCGTGCTGCGGTAGAGCATTTATTTCCTAAAGCCTAAGGCCTAGAAAATGCGAGCACCTTTGCCCGCGCCGTTCTTGTTTGCTGTGGCGCTGCTTTTTGCTTCAAGTTTTAGTGTCGCAATGCGCGCAGATGAGCAAGCATTGCCGTTGAAATTAGGTGGTTTGGGGGAGCCATCGTTGCATGCGCAAGCCAGAGTTCGCGGCTTTGAGGCGTACCGATTTGTTTGGCAGCCGGCGAAGGGCGATGGTGTGTTGTTGCGTCTAACTGTTCGCCCAGACGGTACAGCGACGCTACTAAATCAGCAATTTAGCACCGGCGGCAAGGGCGAGTTAGGCGCTGATGCACTGCGCACGGGTAAGCCGATGGTGAAGACATTGAGTGTCGATCAAGTATCTTTATTTCGTGCCTACATGCGCGTGGCGGATTTTTGGCGTATGCCGACCGATGATGATCTGCAAGGTGATTCTGGCAACGTTTGGACGTTGGAAGGTGCGCGTCAAGGCAACTATCGTTGGCTGACGCGTAAAGCACCGAAAGATATGTATTTCATTGATGCGGCACTCTACTTGGTCAAGCTTGCCGGGTTTAGTCCTGAAGCATTTTTAGTGAAAGATGCCAAAGCCAATTGGATGCACGGCTAGTAGGTTGCGCTGCTTGAGCAAAGATCTGTTTTAAAGTTTTTTTTCTATTCGTAACTTTTAAAGATTTGGTACACATGAGCTATTACATTGTTTTTCAAGAAGAATTAGATGACGTTGATGCTTTCGAGGCGTTCAAAACCGTTGCGAAAGCGCATGAAAAATTGGCAGAAATTGCGCAAGAAATCGGCGTTACCAGCCTGCGCGAGTTTGTTGGGGGCGCAGATCGTGTCAGTGAAGATTTTCAAGATATTGCCGAAAACGAAGGATGGAGTAGCGTCGACTATCAGGGTGCAGGGGGCGTCGATGGCTGGTTTGACGCGAGCGACGGCCTTGATACCGTGCGCGCATTGATGG
>JBBQBR010000313.1:0-4195 GCA_038317875.1 Lysobacterales bacterium | reverse complement strand
CAGCTCGCGGCTCATGCCGCCGTGCACGATTAAACAGGGCTCGCCCAGCGTCCACGACACCGCACCACGCACATATAAGCATACAGCATCTTGCCAGCTCATCCAGTCCAGAATGCGTCCGCCGCTATCCAAGGATAAAATGCGCGAATTATGCAGATCGGGCAAGACAATGTCGGGCACGCTGTCCGATGCCCCATTAAACTGACTCCGGGGCGGAGCCTCAAATCTATCGACACTCATAAAGCTACCTACTGTTTCAAAATTGATAAGGAAGTTGCCTACAGCTGCGCTTGAGAATACCCCAAGGACTGTGACATTAGGTGTTTGCGCAGTCAAAACAGGCAACTGCAAACTGAAAAATTGAGCCGACACCGAATTCAGACAGAATTGGAACGGCGGCGCGGACAAAAGTTCAGCGGCAAGATAAAGAGGAAGTTGGCTAAGCGCTCATGACCCGCCATCGGCGGTCGCAATTTCGTTGAAACTTCAAGCTGCTGAGATGTTAGAGCTTAAGAAAACCGGCAAAACTTGAAAATGGGAAGCTCGCCAAAGCGGATAACAAAAAAATCACCGCAAGTGCCAAATTCAAACGTCCGCGCTTGACCGCCGCATCGCCCGTGTGCACCGTCATTCGCCGCAATAATCGCGCATTAGAACTTGGAAAGCGCTGTTGCTTCAGCACTTCCAGGGCATGTTTGATGCAAAGTAAACTTAAACTCAGCAAGCAAACCGAAAGTACGAGGGCAGCAAAGCCAAAAACTAAGTCAAACTGCTGCTTTGCAAGTTCCCGCTGACCACCCGCCAACAGTACGTCAATTTGACCCAACCAGCGGTTAAACCACCAGGCGACAAATATCCCGAAGGCCAGCATGCCGCCAACGATCCAAAGCGCGCGTTTTTTCTCGGTGGCGTCGGCTTCGTGAAAGGACATCGTAAGGACTCAACGGTAAAGCGAAATGAAATCGTAAGCAAAAGTTACGTCATAAAGTACACCGCTAGTCGGAGATACCCGGCCGCAAGAACCGCGCACCGCAGACTAAGTGCCATTCCCCGTGTTTTTTGGGGATCGACCCTGCCATTCAGTGAATGGGCCGATCAGGATTCCCACGAATGGAACGCAGGAATCACGAACCGCGACGAAAAGCCTGCTAGCGCAAGATTTGGAACCGCGCACGACAGCCGCGATCTACCCAAATGCCTTCACGGGAGAAACCCCACGACTGATTTTGCACGCAGGCCGTCTTTGAGAGCTGTCGAATGAGCGTAACACCACGTCCAGTATCGGTGCGGCACAAGCTATAGCGGCCATCGCGGCTGGCACATTCAATCTGATTTTGCCCATAAACCGGTGGCGGCACTTCGCGACGTAAGCTGCCGATCAAATAGCTGTAACGCCGTTGCTGTTCGCGGTACTCCGGTTCATTGGCGAACTGTTGCGGAATCCAAAAGCCACTTTCTGGCGTGCAGACCTGGCAAATTTGACCATTAATATCCACCCAAACTAGTTGGCGCATATCAAAGCGCACTTGCAAACCCGTTTGCGCCAGACCGCCGCCGCCGAAACCTACGCCAGCGCGTGGCGCGGTTAACGGCCGCCCGTCCGGCGCTGGGGCTAACGGGCCACCCAACAATGGTGCAAATCGACGACGCTCTTTACGATATTCCGCTGAGGCCGAGAACTCATCAGGAATCCAAAAACCGCTGTTCGGATCGCAGCGCACACATTCACCATTGCGATCAAACCACGCCAATTCATACGGTGAGAAAAAATAACCATCTGCAAAGGCGTACCGGCGCTGCTGTGAACCTGCGCCAATTTGATCCACCGGCACACCATAGCCGGAATCATTGGTGCAATATGTGCAAGGCTGACCATTGCTGTTAAACCAGCGCATCGAACGGGTATCGAAATACTCGCCTTGCGAGTCCGGCTCGACGCGATAATATTTCGAGTTCACTTCGCCTTTCGAGTTCGTGTCCGCATTAGCGTCCACTTCATTGCTGTTGCCACCGGGCACTTCAATGGCTGCTGGCGAAGTTTGTGCGACAGCGCTAGCCACAAACCCAGCGTTTAAAAACGTGAGCGTTGCCGCGGCAATAATCGAGGAAAATTTCATGAAAAACTCCAATATTAAGTATTCTGACGCCCGCCAGAGATGCGGTAAAGTGAACTGTATAGAACGACTCTTTATAACACTAGGGCGATAAAACGATAAAACTAGGGCGATAAAACTAGGGCGATAAAACTCGAGCACGATAAAATCAGACTCGATCAGGCTAGGGTACCGGCTCAAAACGATTGGCAGCACGGTTTTTCCGAACTTTAGTTGGATCCCATATTTGCCCGTTCATGGCAACATAAACGCCGGGCTTTTTACATTGCACCGCAGCCACCGCCACGCCAATGTTAAACACCGCATCTGAGCCCTGAAAGCGCGCGGGATTTAACGCACCGGTAATAATGATCGTTTTGCCGGGTATATCCATCAGCTTTAGCGCCGTCGCCACCATCGAATCGGTGCCATGCGTGACGATAATATGGCTGGCACTCTGGGCTGCAATTGTGGCGCGAATTAAATCCCGATCGGCATCGGTAATATGCAGACTGTCTTTGCGCAAGAGGGCGATCACCTCGAAACTAAAGCCAGTGCCTATGGCTTCCAGAATCTTACCAATCTGAGGTGCGCCGATCTGAAAGTCTGATAGATCATCGAAATAAATCTTATCAATCGTGCCACCCGTGGTGACGATCACTAAGTGCTGCATCGGGATAGAGTCTGACATGGATGCTTTAAGCGCTGTTTGGCAGCGTCAAAGTATGCCTGATGCGTACCGGTTTGCTAAGGCAAACGCTGACTCATATGGAAAGATCGTCAAACACCAGTGAATTACGTTCGTTATACTCAGCTGACTAATGCAATAAATCGAGCATATGAAAAAATCTGGACTATACCTTTTGGCGCTGGTAATCGCCGCGATTGGCTTGAGCGGCATGTTCTACAAATGGCGCGTATTGAAGTTTCCGCTCGTACCCAATCAGCAGGTGCAGGTGTGGACGGTGGAAGCGCGCGTTGAGGTACAAAGCGATGGCGGTCCCAACACCATAACTTTGCATGTGCCAAGTATGGCTAAAGGTGAAACTCCAGGGTTCGCGATCGTCGGTGAAAATCTAATTTCACGCGAATATTCACATGACTATGGCAACGATGCGGGCCGCGTATCCGAATGGACGACCAGCACCAGCGTCAAGCGCAGGCAAGCTTTGTATTACCGCGCCGACGTGATTCGCGACAACCAAAATATTCCGCCGGATACATCGAAGGCAAAAATGGCGGCAGCGCCGGCGCTGGACGAGGCCTCGCGCGCAGCACTAGACACAATTTTTGAGCGCGTACAACGCGGCTCAGCCGACAGCATCGGTTTCGCACGCGACTTTGTACGCCGTTTTGCTGGCGAAAACCTGGGTGATGAAGCGCATATTTTGATGCGCGACCGCAACACGCCGATCGAACGCGCACGTTTTTATGCCTCCGCATTAAGCTTACGCAAGATCAATGCCCGAGTCGCTCAGGGCTTTCCACTTGCCGATGAAGAACCGAGCAAGACTTTGACGCCGTTTTTGCAGGTGCATGACGGCACAGAATGGATCACGATTAATCTAGAGAACGGCGATCGCGGCTTACCGGAGGACTTTTTTCTATGGAGCAAGACGGATAAACCGATATTAAAAGTGTCCGCGGATTCAGAAGCCAATGTCGAGTTTGCCGCACTACCGGATTTGTCGGATGCCTTGACGGTTGCGGAACGCCGCACCGACGTGCGCGACGGGCGCTTGCTGAATTACTCGCTGCTTTCCTTGCCCGCAAGCGTGCAGGCGAACTACCGTTTGCTGCTGATGGTGCCAGTCGGCGCCTTTATTATGTTGCTGCTACGTAATGTGATCGGCATTAAAACCTTCGGCACTTTTATGCCGGTGCTGATTGCGCTGGCCTTTGATAAAACCAAACTGCTGAGCGGTGTGGTGCTATTTATCACCATCGTCGGCCTAGGCCTATTGGTGCGGTTTTTTATGGAAAAAATTCGCCTGCTGCTGGTGCCGCGTTTGACCGCAGTCCTCATTTTAGTGGTCATGCTGATGGCGTTCGTGTCCATCTTAAGCAACCGCCTAGGCTATGACGTGGGCATGAGCGTGGCA